>NZ_JASHIN010000021.1:0-71417 GCF_030733705.1 Roseovarius sp. MMSF_3298 | reverse complement strand
GGCCCCCATTGGGTTCTGCGTTCGGGGCAAGCCCCAATCAATCAAACCTGCGTGGCGTAGCCACTCCGTCAGGTCACTTGCCGTCGCGCTTGCGGACCGCCGCCGTCACCAGCAGTTCCACCTTCAACTCAGGATGCGCAAGCTTCGCCTCGCCACAGGCCCGCGCGGGGGCGTGGCCTTCGGGCACCCAGCTGTCCCACACGTCGTTCATCTCGGCGAAATCGGCCATGTCGGCCAGCCAGATCGTGCATTGCAACATGCGCGTCGCGTCCGACCCGGCCTCACCCAGAAGCGCCTCGACCTTTTCAAGGCAGGTGCGGGTCTGGTCGGCCACGCTGTCGCCGCGGTTGCCCACCTGCCCGGCCAGATAGATCGTGTCGCCGTGGATCACGATCTGGCTCATGCGGGCGGCGGTGTGATGGCGGGTGATATCGGTCATGACGGGGCTCCCTTCCGAATGGTTCACGCCGTCATAACGCGGCCCGCCCTACAGCACCAGATACGCGATGTCCTCCGACATCCACACCGGTTCGCTGCGCGGGGCGGCCGTTGGTTTCGGCTTCGACTTGACGAGGATCCAAAGCGCGTCACCGCCGCCGAAACCTTCCGTGGTCACGTCGCCGCCCGCGCCGGTTGACAGTCCGGCTCAGATATTACCGTCTTCCAGGTGCAGCTTCATATCGATCAGAACCTGCTGCAACGCACTGGTTTCCTTCAGCAGGCGCTTGGCCTCGTTCACCGTGATCACCCCGTCCTGGATCGACTGGTGATACTCTGTCATCAGCATGGCGAACCGTTGCGACAACGCGATCACGTCCGAGTTCACCCCGCCCGATCCGCCGTCATTCTGTCGCCGGTCGTCGAAATTCAACTGCGTGCCGTTCAGCTCCGCCAGCGCGGCCGTCACGTGCGGATAGGACGCCGCCGCCTCCAGAGCCGCCACCGCGTCGACCGGCATAAACCGGTCGGCATGTTCTTCGTGGTCCGAATAATACCGCCCCAGCGTCGCCTTGGACTTGCCGGTCAGCTCGCACGCAGGCTCAACGCCCACATCCTTGACCAGCGCCTCGGTGTGTTTCTTGAGGTATGATCCAGCTTTCGACATCGCACGCATTTCCTTGGTCGCGCCGTTATCCGGGTTGCCCCCCGGTGCCGCAATGGTGGAAAACCTTACGACTCCGGGCGTCGCTTGCCCGGCGGCAGGCTTGATCCCACGCCTGTCATGCGGATAACTCCGCCCATGGCCAAGCTCTACTTCCACTACTCCACGATGAACGCCGGCAAGTCGACCCTGCTGTTGCAGGCCAGCCACAACTACCGCGAACGTGGCATGAACACCCATTTGCTGACCGCCGCGCTCGATGATCGCGCCGGACCCGCGCGCATCGGCTCGCGTATCGGCATCGGGGCCGAAGCGGACACCTTCACCGCCGACGATGATCTGTTTGCCCGCCTCGAAGCGGTTCTGGCCACAGGTCCGCTGGCCTGCATCTTCGTCGACGAGGCGCAGTTCCTGACCGAGGCGCAGGTCTGGCAACTGGCCCGTGTGGTCGACGACCTGGGCGTGCCGGTCATGTGCTACGGACTGCGCGTCGATTTCCAGGGCCACCTCTTCCCAGGTTCCGCCACCCTTCTGGCGCTGGCCGACGAGATGCGCGAGGTCCGCACCATCTGCCATTGCGGCAAGAAGGCCACCATGGTCATCCGCCGCGACGCGCAGGGAAACGTGGTGACCGACGGCGCCCAGATCCAGGTCGGCGGGAACGAGACCTACGAAAGCCTCTGCCGCCGCCACTGGCGAGAGGTCACGGGCGATGCCGTGCCCACGGAAAGCCCCTTTGCCTAAGGCGCTGAAATACACCGTTCTCGGCCTCTTTCTGTGCGTGGCCGCGATTGTCGCGGTCGCCCTCTACGCCATCAACACCGTCGACTTTTCCGTCGACATGGCCGGCTGCGCCGTCGACTGGTCCTACGCCTCCGGCCCCGGCTCCACCTGCGCCGAGTGACGCGCACAGCGGTTCGCTCAAGGAACCCGGCCCTCCGCTCCTGCGTTTCCCTTGCGTAATGGAAAGGAGACCGACATGGACCGCCTATCCCTCTACCTCACGCTTCTCAGCGGCAGCTTCATCACCGGCGCCATCGTGATCGCCGGGTTTTCTCTGGGCTATTATACCGTTTGGACCATCGTGACCGGCGCCGTCGCAGGCTTCCTGCTGGCCTGGCCCACCAGCTACATGATCTCGCAGCGGATCAAGCGGCAGGATCCCGAGTGGACGCCCGAGGCCGATCCCGACGAGCAGCCCGCGATCCCGCGGCCTAACGCGCCCGAAGTCTAGGCGCGCTCCACCAGAACCGAGCCGACGGAGTAGCCTGCCCCGAACGAACAGATCAGCCCGGTATCGCCCGGCTGCAAGTCGTCGGAATATTTCGAGAAGGCAATGATCGACCCTGCCGACGACGTGTTGGCATAATCCTGCAGGATATTCGGCTGCTCGGCCGCCTCGGGCACCCGCCCCATCACCTTGCGCCCGATGAAATCATTCATCGTCTTGTTGGCCTGATGCAGCCACAAACGCTTTAGCTGATCCGCGTTTACACCCTCATCCGCCATGTGCTGCGCGATATGCGAACTGACCAGCGGCAGCACTTCCTTGAACACTTTCCGGCCCTCCTGCACGAACTGCATGTCGCGCCGGTCTTGCAGTTCCGGGTCCCGCGTGCGCCGCAGAAAGCCGTTGTTGTTGCGAATGTTGTTGGAAAACTGCGTGGCACAGCGCGTCGAATGCACCAGGAAATGCGCACCCTTGGCATCCTCCGCCCGCTCGATCACCAGCGCCGTGCACACGTCCCCGAAAATGAAATGACAATCCCGGTCGCGCCACTCCAGGTGGCCTGAACAGATCTCGGGGCTCACCACCATCGCACAGCGCACGCTGCCCGCACGCACCATGTCGGCCGCCGCCTGGATACCGAACGTGGCCGAGGAGCACGCCACGTTCATGTCAAAGGCGAACCCGTTCGCGCCCAGCAACTGCTGGATTTCGATCGCCACCGCCGGATAGGGCCGCTCATGGTTGCTGGCCGCACAGATGATCAGGTCGACCTCACCCGCGTCCCGCCCCGCCTGCGCCAGTGCCTTGCCGCAGGCATCCAGCGCCATCTCCGCCATGATCCCCGGCTCGTCATTGGACCGTGCCCGCAGCCTTGGATGCATGATCTCGGGGTCCAGAACGCCTGACTTGTCCATGACGTAGCGCTGCTCTATCCCCGAGGCATTGACGATGAACTCGGTCGAAGACGGTTCTTTCGCCGCCACCTCTCCCGCCGCGATGGCGTCCGCGTTCTCCTTGTTGAACCGCTTGGCATAGGCGTTGAAGGCCATGACCAGCTCGTCGTTGGTGATGGTCTCTTGCGGGGTGAAAACACCCGTGCCGGTGATCGCAGGCTTGAACATGTCTCTCTCCCTCGACGTGGCGGCCACCACGCCAGAACCCTGCCCCGAGGTCAAGTGAAACGCGGCGGCAAACCCTGCGTCGCGGGGAACCGCTCTCAACGTGGCGGCGTTCTACAACCTGACGCGCGGCGCGTCATCAAGGCCCAAGATCAATCCGTGAAAGACGACATGGCGCATCCCGAGACTTCATCAAAACCCATCACCGCCATTATCGACCGGCTGGAGGACACCACCGACAGGGATCAGGTGACGCTGCGCTGCATGATCGAGGCGTTCGGCAAGAGCTCTTTCACCACCGCGATGTGCGTACCCGCCCTGCTGGTGGCCTCGCCGCTCAGCGGAATTCCCCTGTTCTCCAGCGCCTGCGGCCTCCTCATCGCTTCCATCGCCGCGCAAATGCTGGTGGGCCGCGATCACCTCTGGCTGCCCGCCTTCGTGATGAACCGAAGCATTGGCAACGGCAAGATGCTGGCCGCGCTCCGGCGCCTGCACCGGATAGGCGAAAGGATCGACGCGATCACCCGCCCGCGCCTCAGGCCCCTGATGACCAGGCCCTTCCGCAAGCTCTACCAGGCGCTCTGCGTGCTCTGTGGCGTTCTGATGGTCTTCCTCGAGATCGTACCGTTCTCGTCCTCGGTCCTCGGCATGGCAACGATCTTCTTTGCCACGGCGATCATCGTGCGCGACGGGGTGCTGGCCTGCCTCGGGGTCGCCATCATGTGCCTCGGCGCCAGCCTGCCGATCTTCGCGCTTCAGGCCATGTAGGGTGGGGTTTCACCCCACCGCCCTTCGCCTCCACTCTTCGCGCCCGTAGGGTGGGGTTTCACCCCACCGCCATGCCCCGTCAATTCACCAGGTTCGGCGGTGTCTCCCCGGCCAGTGCCGCGCGCAGGTTCTCCACCGCCACGCGCCCCATCTTCTCGCGCACTTCCAATGTCGAGGTGCCCATATGCGGCAGCAGCACCACGTTCTCCAGCGCCTTCAGCGTCTCCGGCACCTCCGGCTCATTCTCGAACACGTCCAGCCCCGCGCCCCTGATCCGCCCTTCCTGCAAGGCGTTGATCAGCGCGGCCTCGTCCACGATGTCGCCCCGCGCGATGTTGATCAGATGCGCGTGCCTCGGCATCAATGCAATCGCCTCCGCATCGATCAGGTGACGCGTCTCCGGGCTGACCGGCACCGACACCACCGCGAAATCCGCGCGGGCCAACAGGTCTTGCAACTCCACGCGCTCGCATGGAAATCCCGGATCCTTGTCGCTGCGCGCGGTATAGATCACGTCCATCCCGAACCCGTGGTGACAGCGCTGCGCAATCGCCCCGCCGATCCGGCCCATCCCGATGATCCCCACGGTCTTGCCCGTCACATGCGTGCCCAGCAGTTGCGTCGGGTTCCAGCCGGGCCACTTGCCCGCCCGCACCATCCGCTCGCCTTCTCCGGCGCGCCGCGCGCTCATCATGATCAGCGTCATGCCGATATCCGCCGTGGCATCGGTGACGGCCCCCGGCACGTTGGTCACATGCACCCCCGCCGACCGCGCCGCGGCCAGGTCGATATGGTTGATCCCCACGCCGTAATTCGCCAGCACCTTGCACCGCGGGTTCTGCGCCTCGCGGAACACCTCAGACGAAAACGTGTCGCCGAACATCATCAGGACACCGTCATAGAGGTTCAGCGCCGCCCGCATCTGCCCGATCTTCAGCGGCGTGTTCTCTTCCCGCATCTCGACCTCGAAATGCTCGCGTGCCATGTCCGCCACGCTTTCTGGCAGGGGCCGCGTGAAATAGACACGTTTCAATGCATCCGCCCTCCGAGAGGCACATCCAGATCGGGCGAGAGCAGCACGATGCCTCCCTCCGCGTCGCTCACGCCCAGCACCAGCACCTCGGACATCACCGGCCCGATCTGGCGTGGCGGAAAGTTCACCACCGCCATCACCTGTTTACCCACCAGGCCCTCGGGGTCGTAGTGCTTGGTGATCTGCGCCGAGCTTTTCTTCTCGCCCAGCTCCTCTCCGAAATCGACCCACAGCTTGATCGCGGGCTTCTTCGCCTCGGGAAACGGCTCGGCCCGCGTAATCTTGCCCACCCGGATGTCCACCTTCAGGAAGTCGTCGAACGTGATCTCGTCAGCCACGGCGCAACTCCTTCGAACGGTCAGCGGCAGCCTTCACCGTCGCGGCCATCAGCGGCGGCAGGCCGGTGTCTTCGTCCATCAGCACTTCCAGCCCCGCCTGCGTCGTGCCGTTGGGGCTGGTGACGTTCTCGCGCAACTGCGCCGGCGTCTCGTCCGCCGACTCGGCCAGCGCGCCCGCGCCCGCCACCGTTGCCTGCGCCAACTGCATCGCCAATTCCGGAGCCAGGCCCTCGGCCTCGCCCGCCCTGGCCATGCATTCGATCATGTGAAACACGTAAGCCGGGCCAGATCCCGACACGCCCGTGACCGCGTCCATCTGGTGCTCGCCCTCCAGCCGCACCACCTGCCCCACGGCTTTCAGCAACGCCTCGGCCAGGTCCATCTGGTCGCCGCTCACCTCGTCATTGCCGACGATAGCGGTGATGCCCCGGCCCACGGCGGCGGGGGTGTTGGGCATGGCGCGGATGATCGGGCTGTCACTGCCGAACGCCGCCTCGAACGCCTCGATCGGCGTGCCCGCCGCGACCGACACGAACAGCGTCCCGCCCCCGCCCATCGCCGCGATGGTGGGCAGCGCCTCGCCCATCATCTGCGGCTTGACGGCGATCAGCACGATGGCCGGATGCTCGGGCAACTCCGCGTTCAGGTGCACGCCCGTCCCCTTCAGCCAGTCCGACGGCTTGGGGTCGATCACCCAGACGGACCCGGGCGGCAAGTCGCGCTCCAGCCACCCGGCCAGCATCGCCGACCCCATCTTGCCACAGCCCAACAGGACCAGGCCCTTGTCGGCCACGTGCTGCATATCCATCCCGGTGCGTCCCTTCATTCCTTGTCTTTACCCGGGTTGATAGTCCGCACATTGCGTCCCTGCAATACGCCAGCGCCAACCTCGGCCGCACCTCGCGCAAAAGAAAAAGGGCGCGCCACCCGGCACGCCCCGTTCGCCTTAAAATTGTGCGCCGTCAGGCCCGACCATACGCCTCGCCGATGGCAATCTGCAGCGCCTCTTTCGGGCTTCGGTCGCCCCAAACCACCAGTTGCAGCGCCGGGTAGAACCGTTCGGCGCTCATCACCGCCGCGCCGATCAGCGTGTCGATCTGCTCGGGGCTGATCGCCTGCGCGCCCGTCATCACCAACCCGTAGCGATAGACCATCAACTGCTGCTCGGCCCAGAAGGTAAAGGCGCCTGCCCAGCACTGGTCATTCACGTCGTTCAGCACGTGGTAAAGCGCCGGCAGCTTGTCCTCGGGCGGCTCCATCTCGAAGGTACAGACCATGCGCAGCGTCTCGTCATAGGCCGACCAGGCCAGCGTGATCGAATAGGTCCGCCACTGTCCTTCCACAGCCATGGCGATCTGGTCGTCGCCGATCCGGTCGAAATCCCAGTCGTGATGCTCGGCCAGGTGTTCGACGATGTCGATGGGATGAAGGTCTTCTGAAAAGTATTGCTCGGAAAGTGCCATGGCGCCACCTCGTGTGTTGTAGCGGGGGCTGGCAGCGCCCCAAACGCTAGCTGCCTGCTCTAGGAAAGGGGTTCATTCCCGCTTTTCCTACAAGATATGGTGAGGGGGGATTTGCGACCTGTAAAGCTATTTCTTGGGGATAACCGCAATAAGTTGTGGATGACATGAAAATTTCATCAAGCGATGGGTGCGTATGAGCCTGCTTCACCCCGCCGCCGTCCCGGACTTGATCCGGGACCTCTTATACCGATGGCCCTTGCGCTTGCGCCCGCGGTCTACCGCGATCAAAAGCGGGCTCGTCAAAATGAAAATGGCTGCCAGAAGGCAGCCATTTCCGTGAATTCCTCTCTATATCGCAGGTCTTAGCCGCCCGAGGTCGTGCTCGCCTGCGCCTTCAGCGCGGTCTCGAACTCGGCCTTGGTCATGTTGACGGTCACGCCGCCGTCGTTACCGACCATCAGGGCGTTCAGCGGAATGCCAGCCCGTTCGACGGCCCGGTCATCTGCGCCTTCCATCTCGCCGTCTAGGTCGACGACTGCGATGCTGCCTTGCGAGTCCGCATCGTTATACGTGCCGATCAGCTCACCATCGGTGGTATAAACCTTCGCGTCGCCGGTCAGGGCTGCGTCGAGTTCCGCCGAAACGTCGCTTGCGGCGCCATAGGCGTCTTCGGCCACGCCACCAACGGCATCGACCCCGGCCTGTGCCGTGTCGGTCGCGCTCTCACCGATCGCATAGACCGTATCGCCAGCTTGTTCCGTCACGCTTGCTTCGTTTTCCGTCTCGACCTTGTTCGCCTCGTCGCTCGCGGCGAAGGTCATGACAGGTGCGGTTGCCAAGGCCAGAATGGCCAGCGTGGAAGTAAGGGTCGTTTTCATCTCGGATCCTCCTTTTCAGTTTTGCGGACGGTCGGCCCGCGTGGATCTGAGGGGAAATGCAGCCACCGCGCCACGTGTTCCATATCGATTTCCCGAAGACGCCGAACCGCGGCCCGTCAGCAGCATCGTGCCGAAATCCTGCCAGCCGAGGCGCGGAAACTTACCGGCAATCAAGCTTTCCGGAACCGCGTAGGGTGGGTGAAAACCCACCTCTGCCCGCGTCTCCGCGTCCAGCCCCATCTCCTTGCAATAGGCGTCAATCTCGGCGCCGACCTTTGCGGTCCACGCCTTGAACTGCCGGTTCAGGAACCCGCCATCGACCTCCATCGCCAGCGCATGCGCCGTCAGCATCTCCGCGCAGACACCTTATGCTCCCAAGCCATATCCGGAACCTTGAATCCGCTTTCCCCACCGCCCGGCGAAGTTGTCCCACCCACACGAAAAAGCGCGGCTCGTTGCCGAACCGCGCCACATGTTCCAGCCTTTCAAAGAGGCCTTACTTCGCGCCTTTCTCCAGCGCGTCCAGCCGCGCCTTGAGCGCCTCGTTCTCCTCGCGGGCCTTCTGCGCCATGGCGCGCACCGCGTCGAACTCCTCGCGGGTGACGAAATCGCGGTCGGCCAGCCAGCGGTCCACCATCGACGACATCGCCGTCTCGGCCTCCTGCTTGGCGCCCTGCGCCACGCCCATGGCGTTCGTCATCAGCTGGCTGATATCGTCCAGAACCTTGTTGCGCGTCTGCATATCGCTCTACCTTCCGTTACACTTGACCTCTATATGGGCACCAAACCGCGTCGGGGCAAGGTTGACTTCGCCGCGACCCAACAGCAGAACGGCGCCCATGAAAGCAGCGATCCCCTTCCCCGACATCTCGTCCGAGCTTTTCTCGTTCACCGTATTCGGGTTCGAGATCGCCCTGCGCTGGTACGCCCTGTCCTACATCGCGGGCATCCTGTTCGGCTGGCGGCTGGTCGTGATGGCCGTGAACCGCCCCCACCTGTGGAAGGACAACGTGGCGCCCATGACCGTGAAACAGGTCGAGGATCTGGCCACGTGGGTCATCTTCGGCGTCATCCTGGGCGGGCGGCTGGGCTTCGTGCTCTTTTACCAGCCGATGTATTACCTGCAGAACCCGGCCGAGATCCTGCTGATCTGGCAGGGCGGCATGTCGTTCCACGGCGGGCTTCTGGGCGTCATCATCGCCTGCATCACCTATTCCAAGCTGCAGGGCATCCGCTGGCTGACCGTGGCCGATATCCTCTGTGCGGTCACCCCCGTAGGCCTGCTGCTGGGCCGCATCGCCAACTTCATCAACGCCGAGCTGTGGGGCCGCCCCACCGACCTGCCCTGGGGCGTGATCTTCCCCGGTGCTGCGGCGCAGGACTGCGCCGGTGTGGCCGTCGGCATCTGTGCCCGCCACCCCTCGCAACTCTACGAGGCCGCGCTCGAAGGGCTGATCCTCGGCGCGATCCTGCTCTACCTCGTGTTCCGCCGCGGCCTGCTGAAGCGCGTGGGTGCCGCCACCGGCATCTTCTTTGCCGGCTACGGCATCGGGCGCTTCATCGTCGAATTCGTCCGCCAGCCCGACGCGCAGTTCGTCAGCCCCGGCAATCCGCTGGGCCTGGCGTGGCACGTGAACGGCTACGGCCTGACGATGGGCCAGATCCTTTGCATCCCGATGATCGCGATGGGGCTCATCACGCTGGTTCTGGCCTACCGCAAGCACGCCCGTTCCACCGCCACCGGATGACCGCGCTCGCGGACATCCTCCAAGCCGAAATCACGGCAAGCGGCCCCATGCGCCTCGACGCGTTCATGGCCGCCTGCCTGATGCACCCCGAACATGGATACTATGCCACCCGCGATCCGTTCGGTGAACAGGGCGACTTCATCACCGCCCCCGAGATCAGCCAGATGTTCGGCGAACTCGTCGGCCTCTGCCTCGCCCAGACATGGCTCGATCAGGGGGCACCCAACCCCGTCGCAATGGTCGAACTCGGCCCCGGCCGTGGCACCCTGATGGCCGACGCCCTGCGCGCCACGCGCGGCGTCCCGGGCTTTCACGACGCCCTGCAATTGCACCTGGTGGAAACGTCCCCCGCCCTGCGCGACCACCAGTCCGAAACCCTTTCCGCCCATGCCCCAACCTGGCATGACAGCGCCGACACCCTGCCCGCCCTTCCCACGCTCTCGATCGCCAACGAATTCTTCGACGCGCTGCCCGTCCGCCAGTTCCAGCGGAAGGGCGACGGCTGGAGCGAGCGTGTCGTCGGGCTGGCCGAGGGCACCCTTTCCCTCGGCCTCAGCCCGAAACGCATCGAACCGGCCCTCGCCCACAGGCTCGAAGACACATCCCAGGGCGACATCGTCGAGACCTGCCCCGCGGCCGCCTCGGTCATCGACGCGCTGGCCCGCCGCATCGGGGCGCATGGCGGCGCGGCGCTCGTCATCGACTACGGCGACTGGCGCTCGCTCGGCGACACGTTGCAAGCCGTGCAAGGCCACGACCGCGCCGACATCCTCGCCGCGCCGGGCATGGCCGACCTCTCGGCCCACGTCGATTTCGAGGCGCTGGCCGACGCCGCCCGCGGCACCTGCAAGACCACGCGCCTCGCGCCGCAGGCGCTCTTTCTCTCGCGCCTCGGCATCACCCAACGGGCCGAGGCCCTTGCCACGCAAATGAGCGGCCCTATGCTCCAGGCACATCATGCCGCGTTTCACCGCTTGACCGGGCGGGATGAAATGGGGACGCTCTTCAAGGTGATGGCGCTCTATCCCGAGGGTGCCGCACCCCCACCCGGACTGGACCCATGACGCTGGAAATCCTCACCGACGACAGCCTCGCACCTGTCACCCACGGCTTCTTTACCCGCAAGGGTGGGGCGTCTTCCGGCGTGTTCCACGGGCTGAACTGCGGCCAGGGCTCGTCAGACCAGTCCGAGATCGTGACGATCAACCGGGCCCGCGTCGCCCATGCGATGGGCGTGCCCGAGGATCACCTCGTCACCGCCCACCAGACCCATTCCACCGATGTGCATCTCGCCACCGGCCCCTCCGACAGCCGGCCAAAGGCCGACGCCATCGTCACCGCCACGCCAGGCCTTGCGCTGGCGATCCTCACCGCCGATTGCCAGCCGGTGCTCTTTGCCGACCGCAAGGCCGGGGTGATCGGCGCGGCCCATGCCGGCTGGCGCGGGGCCTTCGACGGCATCCTTGAATCCACCCTCGACGCGATGGAAACCCTCGGTGCCGACCGCGCCAGGACCACCGCCGTCATCGGCCCCTCGATCAGCCAGCCCGCCTACGAGGTGGGCACCGAATTCTTCGAACGCTTCGCCGACGACAACCCCGACAACACCCGCTTTTTCACCAATGGCAAGCCCGGCAAGTACCAGTTCGACCTGCCCGGCTTCGGCCTGCACCGCCTGCGTTCCGCAGGCGTGGGTGACGCCAGCTGGACACGGCACTGCACCTACAGCGACGCCGACCGCTTCTTTTCCTTTCGCCGCGCCACGCACAAGGGCGAGGCCGACTACGGCCGCCTGATCTCCGCCATCCGCCTTTAGGCTTTGGTCATACCCGAGCCGGCCCAATTCTGTCGCGATCTGGGCAAGTGCGCCCACAAGATTGCCTCAATTCTGGAAACAATCGACCCGATACACCCCGGATTGATGACGCAGGCCTCGCGAATAGCCTTGTTTCACTGAACCTGCACGATTGGGACGGGTCGACCACATTCCAGCCCGCGCCACCCCAAAAATTTTAAAAATTTTTGTCGCGACGCCCAACCATGGCCCCAAACCGGGGGGAATATGAGGGCATCAGAACAACACGCCCCAAAAGGCGGCGAGGCAGAAAAAGTTGAGAGGAAAGACCATGAAGAAGCGCTGGATGAAATCCCTGATCGAAACAAGCCAGCAGGACACCCCGGACCTGCCGTTCTCGCGCCGGGTGCGCTACGCCAACCGCGTGGCCCCCAAGCCGTCTGCGCTTCGGATCGCCTGATCCACACCACGCCCCGATCCCCGGACACCGCCGATGGCCGCCTCTTTCCAAGGGGTGGCCATTGTTGATTCGAACCACTCCCTGGATTGAATTGTGGCGGGTCGGTCCCGCCCCTGCAGACAATATCGCCGGGTTTCGGGAAATTGTTCGGTCACGTCTGACAATACCCGCCCAAATTTGACTACAATTCGCTGTTTCCGCCTTTATTGAGCCCATAACGCACATGACGGACCATCCCTCTGTCGTTGTCGGTGGGGGCCGACGCGGTTGTGATGATCCTAAAAAGGATCGCACCATGGGCACCCCGACAATCGCCGCCCCTCTCTCGGTGGCGCGCAACACAGATGGCACCCCCGGTCGCACCGGCCCGGCGCACGTCCCTCCCGCCGCCAGGTCGCCGCGCCAGATGCGCAAGTTCCAGATGGCCTACCTGCGCCCGGACGGATCGCCCTGTTGGACCGAACAGATCGCGCCGGCCGCTCCGATCTTCGACAGCGCGTTCTCCGCCTTTTCCCATGGTACGCTGCTGCAGACGCCCTCCGGGCAGGTCGCCGTGCAGGATCTCGAACCGGGCATGAGCGTGTCCACCGCCGATCACGGTCCTTCCCGCGTGCTCTGGATCGGGTCGATGACCCTTGTTCCCGCCGCGCTCGGCGTCGACCAGACCGCCTGCCGCCTGACCCGGATCATGCCCGACTCCTTCGGGCTGGGCCGGCCCGAGGCAAACCTCACCGCCGGCCCCGGCGCCCGCATCCTCGCCCGCCCGCCCGGCCTGCGCGACAGCTTCGGCCGCGAACGCGTGCTGACACCGGCCAGCGACCTCGTCGACGGCATGAACGTGATCGAACTTGTGCCGCCCCGGCCCGTGACGGTCTATCACCTCTGCCTGCGCCGCCATGCCATCCTGCGCGCCTCGGGCATCGAGGTCGAAAGCTTCCATCCCGGCCCCGGGTTCGAGCGCGCCATGGGCCCCAACATGCTGGCGCTCTTCCTGTCGCTCTTTCCGCATGTGAAGAAACCGTCGGATTTCGGCAGCACCAGCCACCCGCGCCTGCCGCTTCAGGGGCTGCCCGTCTGACCTGGCCCGCTCAGGACCGGCCCCAGCCGATTCCGGCCCAGACCCGTTCGTGCAGAAAGAAAGTGACGAAACCGATCGTCGCCGTGATCATTGCATAGGCGCCGCCCTCGGCCACCGATCCTGTCATGAAAAACCCGATCAACGTCATCACCAACAGGCCCAGCGCCTGCCAGGTTGTCGCCTTGGCCAGCGTGCGTTTTTTCGTGTCCATATCCCAAGCTCCCTTGCCGCGTCACGTTTCTCGTCTGCCCTTCAACTAGCATCGCAGCGCCTTGTGCTGTATTCTGTCTTTGCTTAACAAACCTGATAGATGTCCACAAACATGGACAACAAGCACTGATATGAACAAACAGGCCCGCGCCACGATCTTCCGCGACCGGCTTACCGGCGCCATGACGATGACCGGCACCAATCTCAGCGCGCTGGCGCGCCAGACCGGCGTCAGCCGCTCCACCGTGTCGCAACTGCTCGATACCGAAGCCGCCCGCATGCCCAACGCTCATCTCGCCGCCGGCTGCGCCGAGGCGCTCGGGGTCAGTTCCGACTGGCTGCTCGGACTCACCGATCGCCCCGAACGCCCCGGTGACGTGATCGAGGCCGCCCTCAGCATGACCGAGGCCGACCGCACATCCGCCGACGCCCAGCTGCTCGACTGGCACCGAGAGGCCAGCGGGTACAAGATCCGCCACGTCCCGGCCACCCTGCCCGACATGCTCAAGACCGAGGCGGTGATGCGCTGGGAATATGCCGCCTTTCTCGGCAAGACGCCGGGCCAGGCCGTGCGCGCCATGCAGGACAATCTCGACTGGCTTCGGCGCGAGGCGACCGAGTACGAAATCGCCATGCCCCGGCACGAGCTCGAGGCCTTCGCCCGCGGCACCGGCTACTGGCAGGGACTCGACCGCGACGCGCGTCGCGAACAGATCCTGCATCTCGTTGAACAAGCCGAAACGTTCTTTCCGTCCCTGCGCCTCAACCTCTTCGACGCGCACAACCTGTTTTCGGCGCCCGTTACCCTCTTCGGCCCGCTCATGGGCGTGATCTACGTGGGCCGCTTCTACCTCGCCTTCCGCGAACCGTCGCGATTGAAGCTGCTGTCGGGCCACATGGACTGGCTGATCCGCGAGGCCGTGGTCGATGCCCGCGACGCCCCGGGCTGGATCGCCGGATTGACGAAACACCTCTGACCCCGCGTCGGACGCGCCCCCGTTGCGCCGATGCGCGCAACATCGCTATCGTGACGGCACGCCCTGACCGCCCGTTCCATTTCCAGAAGAAAGTCTTTGCCCATGCCCCGCCTGTTCGCGATCAGCCTCACCACCTGCCTCGCCCTCGCCGCTGCCCTGATTGTGACCCTCCCGGCCAAGGCCCAGGACAATCCCGTCATCGCCCGCATGACAGCCTTCGTCGCCACCTACAACGCGCAGGACGCCGAAAGCCTCGCCGGCTTCTACGCCCCCGACGCGGCCCTCCTGCCACCCGGCGAAGCCTCGATCCTCGGGCGCGAAGCCATCACCCAGCACTACGCCCAAGCCTTCGCCGCCGGCGCGCGCGACCTGCAGTTCAAGACCTTCGACATCCGCGCCTTCGACACCAGCGCGGTCGAAATCGGCGAAACCGTCGTCATGGTGGGCGAACAGCGCATCGTCGGCCGCTACATGCACCTGTGGGAGGTGATCGACGGTCAGCTCCTGCTGACGCGCGACATGTACCACGTACTCAAGATCGAATAGGCGCGGGCCTGCCCGCTTGCAGCGACTCGGCAAACGGCGCAAACTCCGCTCATTGAGCCAAAACGGATTTCCAAATGCGCCATTTTCACCTGACCTGCCTTGCCATGCTCGTGCTTGCCCAGACCGCCGCCGCAAACGACCGCCCCCCGCCGCGCGAAAACGACCCCGACGATTTCGTCCGCTACATCTTCGAGGTGAACGCCTGCGTCCTGACCGAGGCGCAGCTGCTGAAAATCTACCAGGATGCCGGCTATGGCCTCATGGGCGCCAACAATGCCGTCATCGCAGTGTCGAACCGCGAGGATATCGAGGTGCTCGACCGCAACCCGTTCCGCTATCGCTATTACGGCTCTGACTACTGCGGCTTCTGAGCGCCGCTCAGGCCGACCGGCTCAGCCGCTCTTCCAGGATCTCGAACGGCACGCCCGGTTCGTCCTTGGCACAGCGTATGACCAGCGAGGTCTTCACCGACGCGACGTTCTCCGCCGCCGTCAGCTCGCCGGTCAGGAAGCTCTGAAAAGTGCTCAGATCGGGCGCCACGCATTTCAGGATGAAATCCACCTCACCGTTCAGCATGTGACACTCGCGCACCAGCGGCCACTCCCGGCACCGCGACTCGAACGCGCTCAGGTCTGCCTCCGCCTGGCTCACCAGCCCGACACTGGCAAAGACCTGCACCTCGAATCCCAACTCGCGCGCGTCCACGTCGGCGTGGTAGCCCTTGATGTACCCCTGCTCCTCCAGCGTGCGCACTCGGCGCAGGCAGGGCGGCGCCGAAATGCCCACCCGGCGGGCCAGTTCGACGTTGGTCATGCGTCCATCCGCCTGCAATTCGGCCAGGATCATGCGGTCGATGTCGTCAAGGCGGGTCGCAGGCATCTCATCCTCCCGTGAGTTTCGCGATTGTTATAGCACCGCCACCGCCACACGCAATATTGTTTCGCAATAGCGCAATATCCTTTCGAGACAGAAAATGTCGTCCCGATTCCCGCATACCGGCCTTGCGGGGCTACACACCCCCGCCCGGCCCCGTTATATCTGGCCAGACTCAGACGGGGCGTCGCATGCCCCGCTTCACGGATCAAGGGGGATCGGACATGGCCGAAACACGTCACACCAGGGTTTTGATCATCGGCTCGGGGCCCGCGGGCTATACCGCCGGTGTCTATGCCAGCCGCGCCATGCTGGAACCCATACTCGTTCAGGGCATCGAACCCGGCGGCCAGCTGACCACCACCACCGAGGTCGAGAACTGGCCCGGCGACACCGAGGTACAGGGCCCCGACCTGATGGTTCGCATGGAAGCCCACGCCAAGGCCATGGGCTGCGAGATCGTGGGCGACATCATCTCGTCGCTCGACGTCGATGCGCACCCCTTCGTCGCCAAGGGCGACAGCGGCAACACCTACACCGCCGACGCCGTGATCCTCGCCACCGGCGCGCGCGCCAAGTGGCTCGGCCTGCCGTCCGAGGACGCGTTCAAGGGCTTCGGCGTGTCGGCCTGCGCCACCTGCGACGGCTTCTTCTACCGCGGCGACGAGATCGTCGTGGTTGGCGGCGGCAACACCGCCGTCGAAGAGGCGCTGTTCCTGACCAATTTCGCCTCCAAGGTCACGCTCATCCACCGCCGCGACGAACTGCGCGCCGAAAAGATCCTGCAGGACCGTCTGCTCAAACACCCCAAGATCGAGCCCCTGTGGTTCCACGAACTCGACGAGGTGCTGGGGGACGACAATCCCAAGGGCGTCACCGGCGTGCGCGTCAAGCACACCAAGACCGGCGAGACGCAGGAAATTCCCTGCAAGGGCGTTTTCATCGCCATCGGCCACGCCCCGGCAAACGAGCTGGTCAAGGGCAAGGTCGAGATGCATCACGGCGACTACGTCAAGGTCGAGGCCGGCTCCACCCGCACCTCGATCCCCGGCCTGTTCGCCGCGGGGGACCTGACCGATCATATCTACCGCCAGGCCGTGACGTCTGCCGGTATGGGGTGCATGGCCGCGCTGGATGCCGAGAAGTTCATCGCCGAACTCCCCGAGGACGCGCCCGCCCCCGAGGCCTACGTCCCGCAAGCCTGAGCTACCCAATAGCGGGACGTCCCCACTCAATGCCCCGCACCGTAGGTTGGGTAAAAACCCACGTGACACTCACTCCGGGTGAATGTCACGCGGCGCGCATCCCGCCTCCAGGACCACCGCGACCCAATTCACATCCGGCTCCAGCCCCAAGGCATTCAGCCATGCCTGCTGCGCCCGGTAGGCCGGCAACTCCTGCGCCCCCGCGCAATACCAATGCCCATGCGCCGCCTGCCGGTGATGCACCAGCTCGTGCAACAGGACGCTCACGTCATACGGGTTCTTCGCACTCCACGGCCGCACCAGCCAGATCGTCTCGCTATCTGGATCGTAAAGCCCGCGTGTACGCGATGATTCCGAGGCCGCCCGCATCGGCGCCAGCCGCGCCACCGTGGCCTGCGACGTCAGGCGGATCTCTGGCGCCACCGCCCGCCGTGGCAAATCCGTATGCCGGTCCAGCCAGACTTCCATATGCTCCACCAGTTCCGGCATCGCTTTCGCCTCGCGCCAGGCCAGCAGATCCGCCGCCCAAGCGACGCCGCAAAACGCGTTGAGAACAAGACAGAAAAGGCCGGTACGCGCCGACCATGGGCCGGCTCGGGACAGGATGCGCATGGCAACCTCCTCTCGGGATTTGGATTGATGTCCCTAAAATGCTAAGCTGCGGTCGCGCCCCGGCGCAAAAGGCCATTTTTCATGTGCCCGTGAAGGAAATTCATCTGCCATGGGACGGCACCTGCCCCCCTTCGCCGCGGTCAAGGCGTTCGAGGCCGCCGCGCGCCACAAAAGCTTCAAGCACGCAGCCGAAGAGCTGTGCCTGTCGCCTTCTGCCGTCAGCCACCAGATCCGCGCACTTGAAGAGTATCTCGACACCGCGCTGTTCGAACGCAGCGGAAACCGGATGGACCTGACGCTGACGGGCCGCGCCTACGCGGGCAAGCTCACCGGCCTTCTGGACCTGCTCGACGACAGCACCCGGTCGGTACGCGAGGCCGGGGACAAACCGTTGCGCGTGCTCTGCACGCCCGGCTTTGCAGCCCGCTGGCTGGTGCCACGCCTCGGCGGGCTCTCCTTCGGCGACCGGATCCGCCTGCGCGTTTCGACCGGCGCGCCCGACATCGATTTCTCGTCCAATGACAGCGACGTGGTGATCCAATGGCGCGACGCGCACCACCCCGGCGTTCACACCGAACCGCTGATGACCTCCAGCCGCTATCCGGTGATCCGCCCCGACCTCAAGGAACGGGAGAACATCCGCAGCCCGCAGGATCTGCTGCGACTGCGCCTGATGTATGACGAAACCGACGACTCCTGGGCAGAGTGGTTCGCCGCCACAGGCCTCCGCTCGCCCGACCTGCCGGCCGGCCCCACCTTTCCCAATTGCGAACTGGCCACCACCGCCGCCGAACAGGGCCACGGCGTGGCCATGGCATTCGATGCGATGGTGCAGGGCACGCTGGCCTCGGGACGCCTGGTGCGGCTCTTCGACACCGACACCATGCCCGACGTGATCTATTCCGTGACCTGCGCCGAGGCGCGCGCGAACGATCCGATGATCCAAACCTTCCGGTCATGGCTGCACGATGAGGTCCGGCAGGCCCGGGCCGCCACCGCACCGATGTCCGCTGCGGAGTAAAACCGGCGGCGCTTCGCGCAACATATCCGCAACTTTAGTGTTTTCGGCCCGAAAGGGGTTCACAACGCAGGTCGCCTGCCATATGTGTTCACGCGTGAACACACTTTGAGTCGCCGCATGACCGCGCATGATGCTAAACAAGGCCTTCCCGACCGGGACCTCCTCTTCCGCCTCCTGCGGCAGCTGGACAGGTCGTCCGAGGCCTCGCAGCGCTCACTCGCGGCGGCGCTCGACGTGTCCCTTGGCCGCCTTAACGCCCTGCTCCGCCAGGCGACAGAGGCCGGCTTCGTCAAGATCGGCGACCGCTCCGGCCCCGACAAGCGCCAGCGTTTCGCCTATGCGCTCACCTCCCGCGGCGCGACGGAAATGCTGCGCCTCACCGACGACTTCCTCGCCCGGAAATTCGCCGAATACGACGCGCTTCATGCCGAACTGACCGGCACGCGAAGCGGGCTCGACCCCCTCAAACACAGGACCAGACTAGTGCAGAACAACCTCGCCCCCATTCCCGAGCTTTTCGTCTCCTACGAAAGCGCCCAGAAACTGAAGGTCGAAGCGGCCGATCTCGTCAGCTGGGATCTCTCCCCGCGCCAGATCTGCGACCTCGAACTGCTGATGAACGGCGGTTTCAGCCCGCTCAAGGGCTTCCTGACCGAGGAAGATTATAACTCCGTGGTCGACACGATGCGCCTGGCCGACGGCACGCTCTGGCCCATGCCCATCACGCTCGACGTCTCCCAGGATTTCGCCGACAGCATCGAGCCCGGCCAGGACATCGCCCTGCGCGACCAGGAAGGCGTGATTCTCGCCACCATGACCATCACCGACCGCTGGTCGCCCGACAAATCGCACGAGGCCGAAAAGGTCTTCGGCGCCGACGATTCCGCCCACCCGGCGGTCAACTACCTGCACAACACCGCGGGCCCCGTCTATCTCGGCGGTCCGGTCACCGGCATCCAGCAACCCGTGCATTACGATTTCCGCGCCCGCCGCGACACGCCCAATGAACTGCGCGCCTTCTTCCGCAAGATGGGCTGGCGCAAGGTCGTCGCCTTCCAGACCCGCAACCCCCTGCACCGGGCGCACCAGGAACTCACCTTCCGCGCCGCGAAAGAGGCACAGGCCAACCTGCTCATTCACCCCATCGTCGGCATGACCAAGCCGGGCGACGTCGATCACTTCACCCGCGTCCGCTGCTACGAGGCCGTGCTCGACAAGTACCCCGCCTCCACCACCAACATGTCGCTGCTGAACCTCGCCATGCGCATGGCCGGCCCGCGCGAGGCCGTCTGGCACGGCCTGATCCGCAAGAACCACGGCTGCACCCACTTCATCGTCGGCCGCGACCACGCCGGCCCCGGCAAGAACTCGGCCGGCGAGGATTTCTACGGCCCCTACGACGCCCAGGACCTCTTCCGCGAGCACCAGGACGAGATCGGCATCGAGATGGTCGACTTCAAGCACATGGTCTACGTGCAGGAACGCGCCCAGTACGAGCCGATGGACGAGATCGAGGACAAGGACGACGTGACCATCCTGAACATCTCGGGCACCGAACTGCGCCGCCGCCTGCAGGAAGGCCTGGAAATCCCCGAATGGTTCTCATTCCCCGAGGTCGTGACCGAACTGCGCCGCACCCGCCCGCCGCGGGCCAAGCAGGGCTTCACCGTGTTCTTCACCGGCTTCTCCGGCTCGGGCAAGTCGACCATCGCCAACGCGCTGATGGTCAAGCTGATGGAAATGGGCGGCCGCCCGGTGACGCTTCTGGATGGCGATATCGTCCGCAAGAACCTCAGCTCGGAACTCGGCTTCTCGAAAGAGCACCGTGACCTCAACATCCGCCGCATCGGGTATGTCGCCTCCGAGATCACCAAGAACGGCGGCATCGCCATCTGCGCCCCCATCGCGCCCTATGCTGCCACGCGCCGCGCGGTGCGCGAAGACGTCGAAAACTTCGGCGCCTTCGTCGAGATCCACGTCGCCACCTCGATCGAGGAATGCGAGCGCCGCGACCGCAAAGGCCTCTACAAGCTGGCCCGCGAAGGCAAGATCAAGGAGTTTACCGGCATTTCAGACCCCTACGACGTGCCCGAAAATCCCGAACTGCGCGTCGAGACCGAAAATGTCGATGTCGACAACTGCGCCCACCAGGTGGTGCTGAAGCTCGAACAGATGGGCCTCATCGCGGGCTGATCTGCCGGGCGTTTGAAAAACCGGGCCCTCCCTTGTTGGGGCGGCCCGTACTGGTTGGCGCGCCAGTGTCGGCTATTCGAACTTTGCTGCTGGTCACGACGAAGGCGAGCGTCAGCCCCTGGGGTGGCGACCGCCCCCGCCTCGACCGCGACGGTATAGGGCCGGAACCTCAGTCCCCCACAACCGCCCGCGCCGCGCGCTCATACAACTCGCCATAGATCTCCGCCTTCGGCATCGCTTCCTCCAGCCTGGGCAACAGCGCGGCATAACGCTCTTCCGACAGGTCCTGCATCGCAGCCTTCAATTCCGCCTCGCTCTCGCAAACGATCATGCCCGAGGTATCGATGAAGTCCGCGATATTCGGACAACCCCAGTAGATCGGCACGCATTTGCACAGCACCGCGTCGATCAGCTTTTCGGTGAAGTAATTCACCTCCCGCACGTTCTCGATCACCAGCGAAAAGCGATAGGGCGCCAGCCCGTCGGCCTTGCGCTCGAACGGCTGATACCCGCCGCCCATCACGTCCACGTCCAGCCCTTCGGCGCGGACGTAATCCACCATCGTATGGCGCAGCGCATGTCCCTCCTGCGACCGCTTGGCCGACGCGATCAGGCTGCAGGCCTTCGTTTTCGTCAGGTCCAGCTTCGTCCGGTCCCCGACCCAGGTAATGCCCTGCGGAAAAAGCACCCCGTTGGGGATCGCGGCCAGCAGGTCGGCATTGGCAGTTAGCACCTTGTGAAACCGCGCGTACTGGCGGCGCAGCTTCTGCATGTGGTCGCCATGAATGGCTTCCGGCTCAAGTATCATCACCGACACCTTCGCCCGCGTGCCAAGCCAGGGCCGGCGATAGAGCAGGCTCGACGTGAAGACCACCAGGTGATCGTCCGGCCCAAGATCGCGCACCGTCCGCTCCGCACCCGCCAGCCTTTCGGGCCGCCCCATCGGCCAGAGAAGCGCGTCAAGGCGCACCCGCCCCGGCCGCAGGCCCGGCCGGACGTCATAAGGCATGATCGCAATGGCATTGGAGGTCTCGTTCATGGCCGCCCTGATACGGCGAAAGCGGCCTCAGCGCAATTGCTCCCGACGACGGCGTCCGCCATTGACATCCCGGCCGGAGATGCCAGCTTATGGAACACTCGGAACAGGACGGGTTCCGGCCAGAAGGACATACTATGACCACCGCGCGCGACGCATTCATAGGGGCCATGCGACAGGTGGCCGCCACGGTCACCGTCGTCACCACCGACGGCCCCTCAGGGCGTGCCGGCGCGACGGTCAGCGCCTTCACGTCGCTGTCCGCCGACCCCCCGTCGGTGCTGGTGTGCCTCAAGGCGGACAGCACCATCGCCCGCGCGGTTTCGGCCAACGGCGCTTTCTGCGTCAACATCCTGCCAGAGGATGCCGACGACCTCGCCCGGCGTTTCGCAGGCTCGTTCGATGCCGAACGCCCGGACCGGTTCGAAGGGGTCGAAGTGTTCGATACCGAATACGGCCCCCTTCTGCCCCGCGCCACGGCGTTTTCCTGCAGCCTGACGCACCGCCACGTCCATGGCAGCCACGCGATCTGCATCGGCGATGTCACAGGCATCTCCGACGCCGGGGAGAAACCGCTCACCTACATGAGCGGCAGCTTTCATATCGTGCGCCCCAAGGCCCGCGTCTGACCTGTCACGCTCAGTTCTGTCGCCACGCGCGGCGCCACAACCTTCGCGCGATTGTGTTTGCTCAGGCTGCGACGTCGCCCGCCAGCCTTGCACGAGTCCCCGGAGGCACAAGCCGTGCCGCGGAAATACGGGGAATATCCATCTCGGAAATAACCGGCTCTTCGCCAAATAGCGCGACATACTCTGCATAATTGTCAAAAGACTGCCGCGTGGCGTAGTCGATGAATGTCTCCGAGGCAGCACCATTGGCCAGGATGATCTCGTGCCCCTCGGTCTCGATATGGTAATAGACAAATGTCTCGGGCATCTCGGCGAGCGGTACGGAACGGATGGTCACGCCATTGACCAGCGCCCCCGCATTGATCACCAAGCCGTCCAAGATCAATCCGTGATCGGCAGTCAGAAACAGGTCACCATGGGGAAGACCACCACCCAAGCCGCCGGCAGAGACACAGACCGGCGCGCGCGTTTCCGATGTGAACATGCTGTTGTGGATTTTCTGGTAACCAACCCATTTGACAGACACCACCTGACCCGAGGCGGTCATGATCGGGTCGCCACGTCGCAGGGTTTCGACAGGGACCTCGCCCTTGGGGGTCGCGATCAACGTACCAGCAAGAAAGCAGAACGTGTAGTCAGCCGTTTGGTTGACGCTGATCGTGTCCCCGATGCTCAAACTGGAGTCATTGGTCGAATAGAGAATTTCCCCTGAGAAGCCAGTTTGCGTCAGGACACCGGCGCCCGGAACCGTGCCGATCAGCGTTTCAACGAAAGAACCGCCGACAGTGGCAGTTATCGGGTCTCCGACCGCTACGGAGCCGTCGTCTGCTCCGTCCGCGGTGTCAGTGAACGTGGTGCTGGTTGCGTCATACCCCGAGGTGATTTGGAACGTTCCACCACCCAGGTCAATGACGTCATAAAATCCACTGAATGTTTCCGACATACTAGGTGTTCTCCCGGCTGTAGCCTGTCAGGCTTTGTGGTTTGCAGCATCCGTTCATTGGGCCGACACTCCCCAAGAAACGTGCCCAGAGGCGGCAAAATTGCATTAACTTTCCCGCTGTACAAGCTATATCCGCGTCGAGCGGCGTATGTGGTCGCGCAGACGGTTGCATGTGTGCGGATGAGGCCGGGAAGCGGTCGCGTCGTAACTTGGCGTCGGCGTTTTTTTGCACAGGCACACACCTCTGTCTTGCCGATTTCATGCAGATTGGGCCCGGAACATCTTTACGCGCATTCCGGTGGCGCTCGTGGGCGTCGGATGGCCGCGGGGATGGCGCGGACCATCGGGCCCGTGGCCGCCACCTCGGCCAGCCTCGTCAGCGACCAGATTGCCATCGCGTGCAGCTGCGCCTTGTTTTCGCGGAACCTTCGGCAAGACAACCGCAGCGAAAGCTCGCTATGTCCCGCACAGCAGACCTCCGGGACAATACATTCCTCCCGCGGATGTCTACGGGAGGGTATGTACACATGGTGCGAGCCGCACGCTTTTTCAGGCCGTGCCCGAGGCTTCAACACTGCCAAAAAAAAGGGCCGCCCCAACGGGACGGCCCCTCTTTTTCCTTGCGGCACCCGTCAGACATCAGGCTTTCGCCAAACGCCCGCCGGGCATCGGTTTTCGCGGATGCGAAAACCTTACATCATGCCGCCCATGCCGCCCATGTCGGGCATGCCGCCGCCAGCACCGCCGCCGGCGCCTTCTTTCTGCGGCTTGTCGGCAACCATCGCTTCGGTCGTGATCAGCAGACCGGCGATCGAAGAGGCGTCTTCCAGTGCGGTGCGCACGACCTTCGCGGGGTCGATCACGCCGAACTTGAACATGTCGCCATATTCTTCGGTCTGCGCGTTGAAGCCGAACTTCAGGTCGTCCGATTCACGGATCTTGCCCGCAACAACCGAACCGTCAACGCCCGCGTTCTCCGCGATCTGGCGCAGCGGCGCTTCAAGCGCCTTGCGAACGATGGCGATACCGTTGTTCTGGTCGCTGTTGGCACCCTCGACGCCGTCCAGCGCCTTCGCACCTTGGACAAGCGCGACACCACCGCCCACGACGATACCTTCCTGAACGGCCGCGCGGGTCGCGTTCAGCGCGTCATCGACACGGTCCTTGCGCTCTTTCACTTCGACCTCGGTCATGCCGCCCACGCGGATGACGGCAACGCCGCCAGCCAGCTTGGCAACACGCTCTTGCAGCTTCTCGCGGTCATAGTCGCTGGTGGTTTCCTCGATCTGCGTGCGGATCTGGCTGACCCGTGCTTCGATCTCGGCCTTCTCGCCAGCACCGTCGACGATGGTGGTTTCGTCCTTGGTAATCGACACCTTCTTGGCCTGGCCAAGCATGTCCATCGTGACGTTGTCCAGCTTCATGCCCAGGTCTTCGGAAATCACCTGGCCGCCCGTCAGGATCGCGATGTCCTGCAGCATGGCCTTGCGACGGTCACCAAAGCCCGGCGCCTTGACGGCGGCGATCTTCAGGCCACCGCGCAGCTTGTTGACCACGAGGGTCGCCAGCGCTTCGCCTTCCACGTCTTCCGCGATGATCAGCAACGGTTTCTGCGACTGGATGACTTGCTCCAGCAGCGGCACCATCGGCTGCAGCGACGAGAGTTTCTTCTCGTGCAGCAGGATCATGCAGTCTTCCAGCTCGGTGGTCATCTTGTCGGCGTTGGTCACGAAGTACGGGCTCAGGTAGCCACGGTCGAACTGCATGCCTTCAACGACGTCGGTCTCGGTGACGAGGCCTTTGTTTTCCTCGACGGTGATGACACCCTCGTTGCCGACCTTCTGCATCGCGTCCGCGATCATCTGGCCGATCTCGGCTTCGCCGTTGGCCGACACGGTGCCGACTTGCGCCACTTCGGCCGAGTCGTTGACTTCGCGTGCGGCGGACTTGATCGCGTCGACGACTTTGCTGGTGGCAAGGTCGATGCCGCGCTTGAGGTCCATCGGGTTCATGCCCGCGGCCACGGCCTTCATGCCTTCTTTGACGATGGCTTGGGCCAGCACGGTCGCGGTGGTGGTGCCGTCGCCGGCTTCGTCATTGGTGCGGCTGGCGACTTCTTTCACCATTTGCGCGCCCATGTTCTCGAACTTGTCTTCCAGTTCGATTTCCTTGGCAACCGACACACCGTCCTTGGTGATGCGCGGCGCGCCGAAGGATTTGTCCAGAACCACGTTACGGCCTTTGGGGCCAAGGGTCACCTTGACCGCATCGGCCAGGACGTTGACGCCGCGCAGCATCTTGTTGCGGGCATCGGTATCGAATTTCACGTCTTTTGCAGACATATAAGTCGCTCCTGATGTCTTAATTGGTTGGTCAGCTTAGGATACGATCCGTGGCGTTCAGGCGGCTTGCGCGGCCTTCGCGTCGGTCGTCACACCTAGGATGTCGCTTTCTTTCATGATCAGCAGCTCTTCGCCGTCGATCGTGATTTCCGTGCCCGACCATTTGCCGAACAGGATGCGGTCGCCGACGGAAACGGCCATCTCGATCAGCTCGCCGTTATCCTTGCGGGCGCCATCGCCAACAGCAACGACTTCACCTTCGCTGGGTTTTTCCTTGGCACTGTCGGGGATAATCAGCCCACCAGCGGTTTTTTCTTCGCTCTCAACGCGGCGTACAAGCACGCGGTCATGCAGCGGTTTGAATGCCATAGCTTTTGCTCCTTGGCTATCAAGTTTCCCTCAGGCCCCCCTGCGGAGACCGTTATCACTCACCGTAGTCGAGTGCTAACGGCGCATAGCTAAGGAGCGATCACGAAGCTGTCAACATGAGTCTGGGAAAATTTTGCGTCGTCAGGCGCGGGGCGTTGTTGCGCACCTCGCCCTGCCCCTCTACATCTTGTTTCAAGCACGTGAAACAAGGGGTCAGATGATGAAAACTTTGCGCACCTCGCTGCTGGCCCCCTTGTGTTTCGCGCTGGGCTTCGCCCTGCCCGCCGCCGCGCAAGACACCCTGGGCGACACCTGCGGCGGCGCCGACCTGATCGACGCGCTGCCCGCCGAAACCCTCGAAACCCTTCGCAAAGAAGCAGATGCAATGCCCTATGCCGAGGGGCTTTTGTGGCAGGCCACGCGCGGCGACACGGTGATCGACATTTTCGGCACCTACCACTTCAAGCACCGCCTGACCGACGCCCATCTCGACCGCCTGGCGCCGATGATCGAGGACGCCGACAAGATCTACCTGGAAATCTCCAACGATGACCAGATGGCGATGCAGCGGGCGATGGCCGAAAACCCGTCGCTCATGTTCATCACCGAGGGCCCCACCCTGCCCGACCTTCTGGGCGAGGAAGACTGGCAGCATTACCGCGCCGAGATGCAGGCCCGGATGATCCCCGGCTTCATGGCCGCCAAGTTCAAGCCGCTCTGGGCCGGGATGATGCTCGGCATCGGCCCCTGCGAGGCGCAGTCCGGCGCGTTCGAGGCCAAGGGCATCGACATGCTGGTCGGCGACCGCGCCGCCGAGGCCGGCAACCCCACCCGCTCGCTCGAGGATTTCGACGACCTGCTGACCCTGCTCGACAGCTTCCCGATGGACGACCAGATCGAGATGATCCGCATGTCGCTCGCCTGGCCCGGCGACATGAACGATCTGTCCTATACGATCCGCGAACGCTACCTTGCAGAAGAGATCGCCCTGACGCTGGTGTTCTCGCGCTACGTGTCCGAGGAGTACGGCGGCGAGGCCGGCGCCGAGGGCTTTGCCATGGTCGAGGACCTGCTGCTGGAAAAACGCAACCTGGGCTGGATCGACCGGCTGGAGTCGCAGGTCGCGCCGGGCGAGCATGTGCTCATCGCCGTGGGCGCCGGCCACCTGCCGGGCGAGGTGGGCATCCTCAGGCTGCTCGAAGACAAGGGCTACACCGTCACCCGCGTGGACCTCTGACGCCACCGGCCACGCGCCCGTCCCGGACGTGATCCGGGACCTCGTAGGGTGGGGTTCCACCCCACCACGCACCCTACGACTTCACCCACCCAAATCGCGCAGGGCTATCTTCACCCCGCCACCCAAACCGCGTAGGGTGGGTGAAAACCCACGCGCCCTGCGTTAACCACCCCTTAACCACGCACGCTCGGTTAACCACCGCTCCCGCGACAACCGCACCGTCGCAATACCACCCGAATACCGACGAGATACCGACGTCGATTTCGCCACGCCGGCCCGATTAACCCTTTGATTCGCTAAGCCGGTCCAACACCCGCTGCGCCGCCACGCTGGGCACCGTGCGCCCCGCAGCCACGTCCTCGGCGCCCTCTTCCATAAGCGCCCGCGCCTCCGGTGTTTCCAGCTGCGCCATCAGGCCCCGCTTCACTTCCTCGCCGAACCAGTACCGCGCCTGTTCCTCGCGCCGCGCATCGAAATGCCCGTTCTCACGGCGCCAGTCGACCAGCGCATTCATCTCGTCCCAGGCCGCGTTCAACCCCTCGTCCTGCAAGGCCGACACCATCATCGCCTTGGGAAAGCCCTCCGGATCCTGCGGCCGTTTGCGCAACAATCGCAACGCGCCGGCATAGTCGGTGCAGGTCCTTGTCGCCGCCGATTTCAGATCGCCATCCGCCTTGTTCACAAGGATCAGATCGGCAATCTCCATGATCCCGCGCTTCACCCCCTGCAACTCGTCGCCGCCCGCCGGGGCCAGCAGCAGCAGGAACAAATCGCACATCTCCGACACCACCGTCTCGGACTGTCCCACGCCCACGGTCTCGATCAGCACCACGTCGAACCCCGCCGCCTCGCACAGCGTCACCGCCTCGCGCGTGCGCCGCGCCACGCCGCCCAGATGCGTCTGGCTGGGCGAGGGGCGAATGAACGCACCAGGCTCGCGGCTCAGCCGCTCCATCCGCGTCTTGTCGCCCAGGATCGACCCGCCCGACCGCGCCGAGCTGGGGTCCACCGCCAGCACGGCCACACGCAGGCCCTTGCCGGTCAACATCATGCCAAACGCCTCGATAAACGTGCTTTTTCCAACCCCCGGCGTGCCCGACAACCCGATGCGAACGGCCTGTTTTCCATGCCCCGCCACCCGGTCCAGCAGGGCCTGCGCCGCGTCCCGGTGATCGGCTCGCCCGCTTTCCACCAGCGTGATCGCCCGCGCCAGCGCGCGGCGTTCCTGCGCCACCAACTGCTCGGCCAGCTTTTCGGTATCGGTCATCGCGCGTCGTCTCCTCCGGTCCGGATCGCCGCATTGCGATCCCTGTCAGGGCCTTCCGCCTTGTGCCCCAGCCGGGCCGGAAATGTCCAGCAACCGCAACAGCCCCCGGCACCGCAGGGCCGGTTTACCAGATGGTAACCACTTGCGCGCCACACTCCCGCACGGACCCACTTCATATGCCGGGATGAAATCCGGGCTGAACGTGTTACTTTGGTTCTTGCGCCATGTCCTTCCACGGATGCAATGCAAGAGGCCCGCACGTGACAGTCAAGATCCGGTTAACCTATGTCGCCCTCGCGGCGCTTCTTACCGCGCTCGGCGCGACCACCGCGCTCGCGGACAGCAGCCAGGCCCGCTACGACGTCCGTCTGATCGGCGCCAAGGTCGGCGAAATGGCCATGGCCAGCAACGAAACCGCCAGCGCCTACAGCACCCGCGCCCGCTTCGCCACCACGGGGGCACTCTCCGCGCTGAAACAGGCCAGCTTCGATCTGTCCGCCAGCGGCGGCAAATCCGGCAATCGTTTCGTCCCGCGAAGCTATTCCGAGGTCACCTCCGAGGGCCGCCGCTCGACCAACCTCAAGATCTCTTTTTCCGGCGGCGTCGCCACGCGGGTCACAGGCGACACCGGCAGCAGCGCACCCGCCGTCAATCCACGCACCCTGCCCGGCGCCTACGACCCGTTGACGGCGCTCTATGCCGCCCTGCGCGACCAGGCTCCGAACCAGCTTTGTTCCTTGAACGCGGACGTTTACGACGGCCACCGCCACGCCCGTCTCAGCCTTACCAGCCGCAAGGCCCTCGATGGCGGACGCGTCCAATGCTCGGGGCAGTACCGCCGCATCGCCGGCTATTCCGCCAGCGAACTGCGCCACAGCGCCGCTCCGGTGTCGATCATCTATGTCCCGCAGGGGAACGCCATGCGCGCCGACACCGTGGTCGTGCGCACCCGCTATGGCAAAGTGTCGATGCATCGCCGATAAGGCGGGACATGACCCACGACAGGCTTCCCATCGACGACGCCATTCCGGCGCTTCTCACCGCGTTGCGCAACACCGGCCGCGCCGTGCTGCAAGCGCCCCCCGGGGCGGGCAAGACCACCGTCGTGCCCCTGGAAATGCTGGCCGACCGCCTCACCCAAGGCCGCATCGTCATGCTGGAGCCTCGCCGCCTCGCCGCCCGTGCCGCCGCCGAGCGCATGGCGTCCACCTTGGGCGAAAAAACAGGCGAAACAGTGGGCTACCGTGTCCGCGGCGATGCCAAAGTCTCCGAGGCGACCCGGATCGAGGTCGTCACCGAAGGCATCCTCACCCGCCGCATCCAGTCCGACCCGGAACTCACCGGCATCGGCGCCGTGATCTTCGACGAGTTCCACGAACGCTCTCTCAACGCCGATCTCGGGCTTGCTCTCTGCCTCGAAGTGGCCGGTGCCCTGCGCGACGACCTGTTGCTCTTGGCCATGTCCGCCACACTCGACGCCACCCCGGTGGCCGAGCTGATGCAGGCCCCCATCGTCACCTCCGAAGGCCGCAGCTTCCCGGTCGAAACCCGCCACATCGACGCGCCCATACCTAAGAAAACAAGGTGGGACGCGGCCCTTGCCGACCTCGTTACCAAGGCCGTGTCCGAGACCACGGGCGGCGTCCTCGTCTTCCTCCCCGGCGAAGGCGAGATCCGTCGCACCGAGGCCCTGCTGAAGGACCGCCTGCCGCCCGACTGCCAAATCCGCCCGCTCTTCGGCGCGATGGACTTCGCCGCCCAGCGCGCCGCCATCGCCCCCGTGTCCGAAGGCCGAAAGGTGGTCCTTGCGACCTCCATCGCCGAAACCTCGCTGACCATCGAGGATATCCGCGTGGTGGTCGACGGCGGCAAGTCCCGCCGCGCCCGGTTCGACCCCGGCTCCGGCATGTCGCGGCTGGTGACCGAGCCCGTCACGCGCGCCGAGGCCACGCAACGCGCAGGCCGCGCGGGGCGCGTCGCGGAAGGCACCTGTTACCGCCTCTGGACCAAGGGAGAGGAAGGCGCCCTGCCCGCCTATCCCCCAGCCGAAATCGAGGCGACCGACCTGTCGGGCCTCGCCCTCGAACTGGCGCTCTGGGGCGCCACGCCCGAAGACCTGCCCTTCCTCACCCCGCCCAATCCCGGCAGCTATGCCGAGGCGCAGGCGCTCTTGCAGATGCTGGGTGCCCTCGATGCACAGGCCCGCATCACCGAGCATGGCAAGGCTTTGGCGAAGCTCCCCCTGCACCCCCGCCTAGCCCATATGCTGGGCACGGCCGGGCCCGACGCGGCCCTGCTCGCCGCCCTGCTGGCCGACCGCGACCCGCTGCCACGCGGCGCCCCGGTTGACCTCACCCTGCGCATGGCCACCCTGCGCGACCCCAAGGGCCGACACCCGCACCCTGCCAACCACGGCGCGGTGATGCGCATCCGTGCCGAAGCCAAGCGCCTGGCGGCACAGGCAAAATCGACGCGGGCCAACGGGATGTCCGACGCGGAATGCGCCGCGCTCGCCTACCCTGACCGCATCGGCCTGCGCCGCAAGGGGGACGCCCCTCGCTTCGTCCTTTCGGGCGGCAAGGGCGCGCTTTTGCCCGACGAAGACCCCCTCGCCGGTCAACGCCTGCTGGTCGCCACCGACCTTGATGGCAACCCGCGCGAGGCCCGCATCCGGCAGGCCGTCGCGCTTTCCGAGTCCGAGCTTCGCGCCCTCTTCGCCGATCAGATCGCCTGGCACGACGTCTGCCACTGGGACCGCCGCGACCGCCGCGTCGCCACCCGCAAACAGGAACGTTTCGGCGCGCTGGTTCTTGACGACCGCATGTGGAAGGACGCCCCTGACGACGCCATCGCCCGTGCCATGCTCGACGGCATCCGCGACCTCGGCCTGAACTGGTCCGACGCCGCCCGCCGCTTCGCCGCCCGCGTCGCCCTGCTGCGCGAGGCGGGCGAGGACCTGCCCGACATGTCAGACGCCGCCCTCCTCGAAGACCTCGAAACCTGGCTCCTGCCTTACATCACCGGCCTCAAGACCGCCGCCGACTGGAAGCGCTTCGACATGCTGGACGCCCTGCGCGCGCGGCTGACCTATGACCAGATGCAGCGCGTTGACGCCACCGCCCCGGCGCATTTCACCACGCCCCTCGGTCGACGCATCCCCATCGATTATTCCAGCGACCATCCCGAAATTTTCCTGCGCCTGCAGGAAATGTTCGGCCAGACCACCCACCCCACCGTGGGCCGCACGCCGCTGCGCGTCACCCTTCTGTCGCCCGCAGGCCGCCCGGTGCAAACCACGCTCGACATTCCCGGCTTCTGGGACAGCTCCTATGCAGACGTCCGCAAGGACATGCGCGGGCAGTATCCCAAGCACCCCTGGCCCGAAAACCCGCGCGAGGCCGACCCGACCCTGCGCGCCAAACGCCGCCAAGGCTGAGACTGCATCTTTTGCAACAGCCAAAAGTTGATTCCTGCGGCAAAAAACGTATATACTTAAAAGAAAACAAATATATTGAGAGCAGCGGCATGACGACAGCGATGAAAAAAGCCTGGACGGAACTTTTCCAACCCATTCTGCGACGCCCGCCGGAATTGCAGGTGGCCGCTCTTTGTTACCGCAACAGTAAAAAGCACGGCACGCAGGTTCTTTTGATCACCAGCCGCGGCACGGGCCGCTGGATTGTCCCAAAGGGCTGGCCGATGGAGGGCAAGAAAGCCGCCGAGGCCGCGCTGCAGGAAGCCTGGGAAGAGGCCGGTGTCAGCAAGGGCGCCAAGATCGAAGGGCATGTCGGCAGTTTCGGCTACGACAAGCAACTCGACGGCGGCTATGAAGCCCCGGTCGAGGTCGAGGTTTTCAAGGTCCACGTCGACCAGCTCGCCGATATCTACCCAGAACATGACGAACGCAAGCGTCGCTGGGTCAGCCCCGCCGATGCGGCTGAAATGGTACAGGAACCGGGTCTGAAGTCCATTCTGCTGGAAATGTAACGGTTTTATGACATCGCGGCATTGAACCGCCGCGCCAGAACGGCTAGCGCTCTGCCCCGAACCGGACCGGGAGGGACCGTTGGCCGATAACCCGCAGAACAACCAGTGGAAGACGCTCGACAAGGATCTCGGGCGGATCTCCCAGATCGAATACGCGACGGCCTATGTCTCGCGGCCGCTGGTCTCGCTTGGTATCGCACTGGCTTTCATGGTCATCGCGGGGCTTGGCGCGGCGCTGTTCTTCGGGGCCTTTCCGAACAACATGGTGGTGATCGCCGCGGCGACATTCGGCGCTTACATGGCGCTCAACATCGGCGCCAACGACGTGGCCAACAACATGGGCCCCGCCGTGGGGGCCAACGCCCTCACCATGGGCGGCGCGATCGTCATCGCGGCGATCTGCGAAAGCGCGGGCGCGCTTCTGGCGGGGGGCGACGTGGTCTCGACCATCTCCAAGGGCATCATCGACCCCGAGGGGATGCAGACTGCACAGACCTTCATCTGGGCAATGATGGCCGCCCTCATCTCTGCCGCGCTCTGGGTCAACCTCGCCACCAAGGTCGGCGCCCCTGTGTCGACCACGCACTCCGTCGTGGGCGGGGTCATGGGCGCCGGCATCGCCGCCGCGGGCCTTGCCACGGTGAACTGGCCGACCATGGGCGCCATCGCCGCCAGCTGGGTGATCTCGCCCGTGCTGGGCGGGGTCATCGCCGCCGGCTTCCTGGCCCTGATCAAGACCCGGATTGTCTATCGCGAAGACAAGATCGCCGCCGCCCGCCGCTGGGTGCCGATCCTTGTGGGGCTCATGGCCGGCACATTCGCCACCTACCTTGCCATGAAGGGCCTCAAACGCATCGTCAAGATCGACATCGGCACCGCCCTCCTGATCGGCGCGGCGACCGGGGCAGCGATCTACGCCCTGACCATCCCCCTGATCCGGCGCCAGTCCGAGGGAATGGAAAACCGCCGCCGCTCGCTCAAGGCGCTCTTCGGCCTGCCGCTCATCATCTCGGCGGCGCTCCTGTCCTTCGCTCACGGCGCGAATGACGTCGCCAACGCAGTGGGCCCCCTCGCGGCCATCGTCTACGCCTCCGAGGCCGGCGGCTTTGCCGGCGAGGTGGCGATCCCGCTCTGGGTCATGATCATCGGCGCCTTCGGCATTTCTTTCGGCCTGTTCCTCTTTGGCCCCAAGCTCATCCGCATGGTCGGCAGCCAGATCACCAAGCTCGATCCGATGCGCGCCTATTGCGTCGCCCTGTCGGCGGCCATCACCGTCATCGTCGCCAGCTGGCTGGGCCTGCCGGTCAGCTCCACGCATATCGCGGTGGGCGGCGTCTTCGGCGTCGGCTTCTTCCGCGAATGGTACATGGAACGCCGCCTTCAGAAAGGGCTGACAACCGGCGGCACGGGCAAGCGCCTCGCCCCCGAGGAACGCCGCCGCCGCAAGCTGGTGCGCCGCAGCCATTTCATGACCATCGTCGCCGCCTGGGTCATCACGGTCCCCGCCGCCGCAGTAATGTCCGCGGTCATCTTCTTCGTGCTCAACAGCCTGACAGGCTGACCCTCAGGCGCGCCGGTCTTTCAGGGCGTCTCGACCGTGCCGTCGCTCGAGACGCGTGCCCTTCGGGCATAAGGATCAATCCCACCACGGCCCGTGAAACTTGCCGTCCTGTCCCAGCCGCGCGAAGCCGTGATAGCCGAAGAAATCCCGTTGCGCCTGGATGATGTTGGCGGTGCCATAGCCCTGACGCATACTGTCGTACCATTGCAGCGCCGCCGACAGCGCCGGGATCGCGTGGCCATGCGCCACAGCCTCCGCAACGACCTTGCGCAGCGCCGGCACGGTCCGTTTCAGGATCTCCGCGAAACGCGGCGACAGGAACAACTGCCCGTGCGGCAGATCCTCGCGAAACGCCTCCGAGATATCGTCCAGCAGAACAGATCTGATTATGCAGCCCGCCCGCCAGACCTCGGCGATCCGGGCGTAATCGAGCGCCCACTCATACTCCTGCGATGCCGCCTCCAGCACGCGAAACCCCTGCGCATAGCACAGAACCCGCGCCGCCATGAACGCCTCTGCCAGGATGTCCTCGTCGAGGGACAGCAGACCGCGCTCGCCGCCCAGCAATTCCTGCGCCTTGATGCGCGTGTCCTTCTCCGACGACCAAGCGCGCGCGCCCACCGCTGCCTCGATCATGGCCGCGGCCTGGCCCATGCGAACGGCCTCCACCACGGTCCAGCGCCCCGTACCCTTTTGTCCCGCGGCATCCTTGATGACATCCACCACCGGATGCCCCGTCGCCGGATCGGTATAGGCCAACAGTTCGCCGGTGATCTCCACGAGGTAGGATTTCAGCGCGCCGTCGTTCCAACTGGAAAACAGCGCCCCGATCTGCGCCGGCGACCAGACACAGCCGTAATGCAACAGGCCATAGATCTCGGCGATCACCTGCATGTCGGCATATTCGATGCCGTTATGCACGGTCTTGACGAAATGCCCCGCCCCGTCCGGGCCAAGGTGATCGACGCACGGGTCATCTTCATACCGCGCCGCGATTGCCCGCAACACGTCGCGCAACTGATCCCAGCTGTGGTCGCTGCCACCCACCATCATCGACGGCCCGTGCCGCGCGCCCTGCTCGCCGCCCGACACCCCCATGCCGACGAAATGCAGACCTTTCTCCGCCAGCGCCTTCGCGCGTCGCCGCGTGTCGTGGAAATCGGCATTGCCGCCGTCGATGATCGTGTCGCCCTCCTCCAGCAAGGGGGCCACCTCCTCGATCATCGCATCCATGGGCTTGCCGGACGGGATCATGAACAGCATCACCCGCGGCGTCTTCAGCCCGGCCACGAAATCGCGCAAGTTTTCATGCGGATGCAACCGCGCGGCCAGCGGCCCGGCCTCATCGACAAAATCGCTGATCCAGTCGGCTTCGCGGTTGGTCACCGCCACCTCGAAGCCCTTCTCGGCCATGTTCAGCGCCAGGGCGCTGCCCATTGTCCCCAGCCCGTAAACGCCGATCTGTGCGAAACCGCCTGCCATGTCCGCTCCTATGCTTCACGGCCAGCGTAGACCGCCCCGCACCGGATGCCAAGGAACCCGACCAGGCGGTCCGGGGAGGTTCCCACGGCGCGCCCTTTTTCTTGGCAGAAATACTCTCGCCGAAGGCAGCCCCGCCTTTCGCAAGGCCGCCTGACCGTGCCCTGACGCGTCACGCCCGCCAGACGCCCCCCGAGGCTTTGCCCGCAAGGGCAACGACGAGACAAACCTGCGCGCGTGAAACGCGCTCCTTCGCACCGGCGTCAGACGCCCAGACACCAGCGCATGATCGCTTTCTGCGCGTGCAGGCGGTTCTCGGCCTCGTCGAACACGACCGAATGCGGCCCGTCCATCACCGGGCTCGTCACCTCTTCCTCGCGATGCGCGGGCAGGCAATGCATGAAAAGCGCGTCGTCCTTGGCGTGCTTCATCAACTCCGCGTTCACCTGGTAGGGGCGCAGCATGTTGTGGCGGCGTTCCTTGCTCGACTGGCTGTCGTGCATGCTGACCCAGGTATCGGTCACCACCAGGTCCGCGCCCTCCACGGCCTTGGCCGCGTCGCGCTCGATGGTGATCGTGCTGCCCGCCTTGCGCGCCAGCCCGACGAATTCCTCCTCCGGGTCCAGCTGCGCCGGCCCGGTGAATGTCATGTCGAACCCGAACTGTCCCGCCGCATGCAGGAAGGATGAACACACGTTGTTGCCATCTCCGGCCCAGACCACCTTCTTACCCTTGATCGGTCCGCGATGTTCCTCGTAGGTCATCACGTCCGCCATGATCTGGCAGGGATGCGTGCGGTCGGTCAGCCCGTTGATCACCGGCACGTCGGCATATTCGGCCATCTCCTGCAGCACGCTTTCGTCGAAGGTCCGGATCATGATCAGGTCCACGTAACGGCTCATCACACGCGCGGTGTCGGCGATGGTCTCGCCATGGCCCAGCTGCATGTCCGCGCCCGACAGCACCATCGTCTCGCCGCCCATCTGGCGCACGCCCACGTCGAAACTGGTGCGCGTCCGCGTCGACGGCTTCTCGAAGATCAGCGCCACCATCCGGCCCGCCAGTGGTTGCTCGTCATCGGCCGCGCCGCGCGGACGGCCCTCGCGGGCAGTCTTCATGTGCCGCGCCCCGTCGATGATCCCGCGCAATTCGCCCGCGTCGGTGGTGTGAATATCCAGAAAATGCTGCATCGGTCCGCTCCTCATGCCTCGGCCAGGGCCGTCTTCACCGCGGTCGCGGCCTTGTCCAGCCGCGCCACCGCCTCGCCGATCTCGTCGTCCGAGATGATCAGCGGCGGCAACAGGCGCACCACGTTCTCCGCCGCCGGGACCACCGCGACCTCGGCGTCATAGCCGGCGGCCACCACGTCGGTGTTGGTCGCCACACATTCCAGCCCCAGCATCAAGCCCGATCCGCGCACGCCCTTGAATACCTCCGGATGCGCCGCGACCAAGCCTTCCAGCTTCTGCCGGAACAGGCCCGCCTTGCGGTTCACCTCGGCCAGGAATTCGGGATCGGCGATGATGTCCATGACCGCGCAGCCAACGGCACAGCCCAACGGGTTGCCGCCATAGGTCGAGCCATGCGTGCCCGCCGTCATCCCGCTGGCCGCATCCTCGGTGGCCAGCACCGCGCCCAGCGGAAAGCCCCCGCCGATGCCCTTGGCAACCATCATGATATCCGGGGTGGCCCCGGACCATTCATGCGCGAACAGCTTGCCGGTCCGGCCCATCCCGCACTGTACCTCGTCGAATATCAGCAGGATGCCCGTCTCGTCGCACAGATCGCGCAGCCCTTTCAGGCACTGATCGGGCACCGGCTTGATCCCGCCCTCGCCCAGCACGGGCTCCAGCAGGATCGCAGCCGTGTTGTCGTCGATGGCGGCGTGCAACGCGTCGTGATCGCCGAACGGCACATGCTTGAATCCCGGCAAGAGCGGCCCGAACCCCTTGGTCATCTTCTCCGACCCGGCAGCGGCAATCCCCGCGCTGGACCGGCCGTGGAACGCGCCCTCGAAGCCAATGATGTCGGTCCGCTCCGGCTGGCCTTTGTCATGAAAATACTTGCGGCACATCTTCACCGCCAGTTCGCAGGCCTCGGTGCCCGAATTGCAGAAGAAGGCCGTGTCGGCAAAGGTCTCGGCCACCAACTTGTCGGCCAACTCCTGCTGCTTGGGGATCTGGTAGAGGTTCGAGGTGTGCCACAGCGCCCCCGCCTGCTCGGTCAACGCCGCCACCAGCGCCGGGTGCGCATGGCCCAGCGCGTTCACCGCGATGCCCGCGCCAAGGTCCAGAAAACGTCGACCATCCGCCTCGATCAACCAGGCGCCCTCGCCTTTGACAAAGCTGAGCGGTGCACGATTATACGTCGGCAGAACGGAGGGGATCATCTGTGGTATCCTCAAGTATGGAAGCCCTTTGAGTGCCGTATGGCAGGGCGTTCGTCAATGGTGGAAAGGGTTTGGTGCGCTCCGGCACCGGATGGATCGAACAGGCGAGCGGGACGTCAGGCGCAGGTGCGGCGGCGTCGGCTCCGAATATTTGTGCGGCGTTCGATCATGCGCGCTGACATAGCCGGTTCCGCGCCCCGCGCAAAGTGTTTTCTGCGCGCTCCGATATGGCGCTTGAGTTTCTCCCGCCCGCCTGCCACTGGACAGGCGATGACACCGCCCGTCCAGAACCCCGGCGCCGCCGCGCTCCTGACCCTTGCCGCCGCAGCCTTCATCGCGGGATGCACGCTCCTGGCCAAGGCGCTCGGCACCGACGCGCTCGGCCCCGCGCTGCATCCGCTGCAGATCAGCCAGGGCCGGTTCCTCTTCGCGTTCATCGCCATATCGTCCTTCGCCGCCGCCACGCGGTTCCCCATCGTGCGCCCGGCCCTGCACCTCCACCTTCTGCGCTCGGGCCTCGGCTGGGGCGGCGTCACCCTGATGTTCGCCGCCGCCGCCTTCATTCCGCTGTCCGACGCCACCGCGATCAGCTTCCTGAACCCGGTCTTCGGCATGATGCTGGCCATTCCCATCCTTGGTGAGAAAGTCGGCCCCGTCCGCTGGACCGCCGCCGCCATCGCCCTTTGCGGCGCGCTCATACTGACCCGCCCCGGCGGCGGCACGATCGAGCCCGGCGCGCTACTTGCCCTCGCCGCCGCTGCCTGCCTCGGGGCCGAGCTTATCGCGATCAAGTTCCTCTCGGGCCGCGAACGCCCCCTGCAGATCCTGCTGATCAACAACGGCTTCGGCTGCCTCATCGCCAGTGCGGCGGCGTTCTTCGTCTGGGCCGCACCCAGCCCGGCGCAATGGGCCGCCCTCGCCGGGATCGGCCTGCTGATGGCCACCGCACAAACCTGCTTCGTCAACGCGCTGGCCCGCGCCGATGCCAGCTTCGTCGCCCCCTTCTTCTATGCGACGCTTGTCTTCGCCGCGCTCTACGATGCCGCCGTGTTCTCTGTCCTGCCCGATGCGATATCTGTCCTCGGCGCGTTGACCATCCTCTCCGGCGCGGCCCTTCTGGCCTGGCGCGAGGCGCGGCTCAAATCTCCCACCGTGCCGCCCGCGCGCCCGCTCTGACCCGGCTTGCCATCGCGGGCCAAATGCGTACCGTCCGCCCCGACGCTGAAAGGAACATGCTCATGGCACACCGCCCCAACCGCCCGCTTTCGCCCGCCACCAAGCTCGCGCAGGCCCTGCGCTATCTCGACCCCGCCACCGGTGCCATCGTGCCGCAGATCCAGACCGCCGCCACCTACGCGAGGGATGACAACTACGAACTGCGCCAAAGCTACATGTACCGCCGCGACAGCAACGTGACGACCGAACAGGCCGAGGCGATCATCGCCGACCTCGAAAGCGCCGCCGAGAGCCTGCTCTTTTCGTCGGGCATGGGCGCGGCCACTGCGGTGATCGAACACCTGCCCGCGGACGCGCACGTGGTGGTGCCCGAGGTGATGTATCACGGCGTCCTCGCCCAGTTCAAAACCTACGAGGCCAAGAACCGCCTGCGGGTCAGCTACTATCCCGCCGGCGATCTCGACGCGATGAAGGCAGCAACGGTCAATGGCGAGACCGCGCTGGTCTGGGTCGAAAGCCCCAACAACCCCAACTGGGACACGACCGACATCGCCGCCGCCGCAGAGATCGCCCATGCCGCCGGGGCGAAACTGGTCACCGACTGCACCGGCACGCCCCCCTGCGCCACCCGCGCGCTGGAACTTGGCGCGGATATCTCCTTTCATTCCGCCACCAAGTACCTCAACGGCCATTCCGACGTGACCGCCGGCGTACTGTCTGTGCGCGAAACCGGGACCTACTGGGACGAGATCTTCCACGTCCGCATGATTCAAGGGACCGTCCTGCATTCCTTCGACGCCTTCCTTCTGATCCGCGGCATGCGCACACTGATGCTCCGCTACGAACGCGCGACCGAGAACGCCCTGGCCGTGGCGCAGCATTTCGAAGGCCATCCCGGCATCGACGCCGTGATGTATCCCGGCTTGCCCTCGCACCCAGACCACGAGATCGCCAAACGCCAGACCGGCGGCCTCTACGGCGGGATGCTCTCGATCCTCGTCAAGGGCACCGAGCAGACCGCCATCGACGTCAGCCGCTATTGCGAGGTCTTCTATCCCGCCACGTCGCTTGGCGGCGTCGAAAGCCTGATCGAACACCGCAAGACCGTCTCGGGCGAGGGCTTCCCTGTCCATCCCCGCCTTTTGCGCCTGTCGATCGGTATCGAGGACGCGGACGATCTCATCGCCGACCTCGAACAGGCGCTGGACCGCGCGGGGGCGGCGGCGTCGTAACGTCACCCTTGATCGCCGCCCCCCTTTCTTGGCTAAATGCGGCGCGAGGGAAGAGGACATGCCGCTCAGCATCTTGCTACCGATGGTCGTGCTCGGCATCGCAGGGATTGCGGTGCTGCTGCACCTGCTCGGCCTCTCGAAACCCGCCACGTTCGATGACGGGTCCGCCGCCACCCGCGCCTGGCTCCGCGAATTCCCCGACGATACGCCCACGCGCGTGATCCTCAGCCACGACCGCCACGCCGCCCTCGTGGAAACGTCCCGCGGTCCCGGCGTGGTCTGGCCCATGGGCGCCGACACCACCGCGCGGTATCTCGACGGCGCGCGGATCACGCAGACCGACACAGGGCTGCGCATCGCCCTGCCCGATTACACCGCGCCGCGCATCACCCTGAAGCTCGACCCCGACGAGGCCCGCCTCTGGCCCGGCCTGATGGAGGCCTCCCGATGACGGATCAACTGACCTATCCCGACGTGGTGAACTTCGCCGTGCCGGTCTTCATCGCGCTCATCCTGATCGAACTCACCTGGATCGTTCTCAAGCGCCGCGGTGGCCGGTACGAGACCTACGACGCGCTGACATCGCTCGTGATGGGCGCCGGCAACGTGGCCTCCGGCATCCTGCTGGGCTTTGTCGCATACGGGTTCTTCATGGCGCTCTGGGCCATCACACCGCTCGACCTCGGCACGTCGGTCTGGGTGGTGATCCTCTGCTTCGTGCTGGACGACCTGCGCTACTACTGGGTGCACCGTTTCGGGCATCGCATCCGCTGGGTCTGGGCCAGCCACGTCAATCATCACTCCTCGCAGCACTACAACCTCACCACCGCCCTGCGCCAAACATGGACCGGCACCTTCACCTTCATGATGCTGGTCCGGGCGCCGCTGATCCTGCTGGGCTTTCACCCCGCGATGGTGCTGTTTTGCGGCGGTTTGAACCTGATCTACCAGTTCTGGATCCATACCGAGGCGATCACCCGACTGCCCCGCTGGTTCGAGGCGTTGATGAACACACCCTCGCACCACCGCGTCCACCACGGCCGCAATGCGCGCTATCTCGATGCCAACTATGCCGGTGTCTTCATCATCTGGGACAAGATGTTCGGCACCTTCGTCCCGGAACAGGACAGCGAAAAGGTCGATTACGGTCTCGTCCGCAACCTGGGCACCTTCAATCCCATCCGCGTGGCCTTCCACGAGTGGGTGGGTATCTTCCGCGACGTGATCCAGCCCGGACTCACCTGGCGCGATCGACTGAACTACTGCATCAAGCCCCCGGGATGGAGCCACGACGGCAGCCGCGATACCTCCGAGACGATCAAGCGCAAGCACCTTGCCAAGCACCCCGAGGATGCGAACACGCCGGGCTTCGAGACCCTCGGCTAACGCGGGCGCGGGAATTTTCTTTCAAAGAAAATTGCCCGGAATTTTTTCAAAATTCCGCCCCCGCGCCAATGTGAGTTTCCTTCCACCCAGCCCCGCGCTACGCATGGTCCCATGCGTCTCTTCATGCTCACCGCCCTGACGATGGTGGCCTTCGCCGCCAACTCCATCCTCAACCGGCTCGCCCTGGCGGGCGGGCATATCGACGCCGTTCCCTTCGGGGCGATCCGTCTCGTCGCGGGCGCAGCGATGCTGGCGGGGCTTTGCATCGTCCTGCGCGGCGGGCTCCGCCTTGGCGGTCCCGCGCGCGTATCTGGCGTCCTGTCGCTGCTGGTCTACATGTACGGCTTCTCATTGGCCTACACCGCGCTCGACGCGGGGCTTGGCGCGCTCATCCTCTTTGGCATGGTGCAGATCACCATGTTCGCCGCTGCCCTACTCACACGCGAGACCCTGCCCGCCCGCCGTTGGATCGGCGCGGGTCTGGCGCTTGCTGGTCTTGCATGGCTGATGTGGCCCGGCGCCGGCACGCCGGTCAGCCCGTGGCACGGTGCGCTCATGGCGCTCGCAGGCATCGGTTGGGGCATTTATTCTCTGGCCGGCCGTAAATCCAAAGACGCGCTTCAAGCCACAGCCGCCAACTTCACCCTCGCCGCGCCCGTCGGCCTGCTGGCCTGGCTCGCCCTGCCCAGCGCTGCCGACGCCGCGCCACTCTCCGGCTACGGCATCTTTCTCGCCATCATCACCGGCGCAGTCACCTCGGGGCTGGGATATGCGCTCTGGTACACCGTCCTGCCCTCGCTTGCCGCTTCCGTGGCCGCCGTCGCGCAACTCACAGTGCCGATCATCGCGCTCCTGGGCGGCATCCTTCTGTTGAGCGAGTCCCTGACCGTGCAGATCGTGCTCTCCTCCGCCCTCGTTCTGGGCGGGGTTGCGCTTTCCATGCCGCGCCGCCGCAATTCCTGACGCAGGGGGCTGTATCTGCGAGGCCCGAAGGCTTATCTCCCTATCCATGAAATCCGCGCTGACCGCCCTTGCCCTTCTGCTCCCCGCTCCGGCTTTGGCCGATTGCGTGGTGCTGCTGCATGGCCTGGCGCGGACCGAAACCTCCTTCATCGTGATGGAGGAAGTGCTGAAAAACGAAGGTTACACCACCTTCCGCACCGATTATCCCTCGACCGAACTCGATATCGCCGAACTGGCCGAGGAAACCCTGCCCTACGCCGCCCGCGTCTGTGGTCAGGACAAGATCCATTTTGTCACCCATTCGATGGGCGGCATCCTTCTGCGCCATTGGCTGCGCGACAACCGCCCCGACGACATGGGCCGTGTCGTCATGCTTGGCCCACCCAACCACGGCTCGGAACTGGTGGACCAACTGGGCGGGCTGGAGCTTTTTGAGTTGATCAACGGGCCCGCCGGGATGCAGCTCGACACCGGCGAGGACGGATTTGCCAACAGCCTTCCGCCGATTGACTTCGAGCTTGGCGTCATCGCCGGCACGCGCTCGCTCAACCCCTATTATTCCACGCTGATCGAGGGCGCCGATGACGGCAAGGTCTCTGTCGAGTCCACCAAGGTCGACGGCATGGCCGACCATATCGAACTGCCCGTCAGCCACACCTTCATGATGAACAATCCTTACGTGATCGCGCAGGTTCTGTCCTTCCTGAGGACCGGCAAGTTCGACCACGACATGAACATCACAGACATGTTCATGGGCCTCACGGAATGAGCCTGTCGTTGCGCCTGACCGGGGCCGAGGTGCTGACGCCCTCGGACCTCGCAGACACGCCACTCTGCCTGTCGGACGGTGTGATCACTGATGAGACGCCAGCGCGCGAGATCGACCTTTCGGGTTATCTCATCCTGCCGGGCCTGGTCGATGCCCATGGCGATGCCTTCGAAAAACATCTCGCCCCGCGGCGCGGGGCCATGAAAGACCTCGACCAGGGCCTGATCGTGGCCGAGGCCGAGCTGGCCGCGAACGGCATCACCACCGCCACACTGGCACAGTTCTACAGCTGGGAAGGCGGGATGCGCGGGCCGGACTTCGCCCAGCGCGTGCTGGAAAGCCTCGACGATATACGCCCCCGCGTCGGCACCGACCTGCGCGTGCAGCTGCGCTTCGAGATCTCGATGCTGGACGACTACGCCACGATAGAGGATTGGATCACACGCTACGCCATCCCCTATCTGGTGTTCAACGACCACCTGCCGCATGACCTGCTGGCCAAGGGCAAGACACCCCCGGGCCACGTCGGCAAATCGCTCAGGATCGGCAAGAACCCCGACAAGCATCTCGAAGACATTCACGCGCTCCACGACGGCATGGCCGACGTTCCGTCCGCCCTCGACGCCCTCTGCGCCCGGCTGGCAGACCTGCCCGTGCGCCTTGGCAGCCACGACGACGCCACCACCGAACAACGCGCTGCATGGACCGCGCGCGGTGTGCATATTGCCGAATTTCCCGAAACCGCCGAGGCGGCGGAAGCCGCGCGCGACACCGGCGCACCGATCGTGCTGGGTGCCCCGAACGTGGTACGCGGCGGCTCGCACAAGGGCAATGCCAGCGCGCTCGACCTGATCGCGATGGGGCTGTGCGATTCACTCGCCTCGGACTACCACTACCCGTCGATGCGCCGCGCCGCGTTCCTGCTGGCCGATGGCGGCCTGATGGACTTCGCTGCCGCCTGGGGGATGATCTCGTCGGGTCCGGCACAGCTTCTGGGTCTGTCCGACCGCGGCACGCTTACCCCCGGACAACGAGCCGACCTCGTCATCGTCGATGCCAGTACCCGCGATATCTGCGCCACGATCTCGGGCGGCCAGGTCACCTACTTGAAAGGCGACGTCGCGCACCGCTTTATCGCTTAGCCCGACCGCGTGACCCGGTTCACATGCCCCATCTTGCGCCCCGGCTTGGCCTCGGCCTTGCCGTAAAGATGCAGGCTCGCGCCCGCCTCTCCGGCAATCGCCGGCACGCGGTCCATGTCATCGCCAATGAGGTTTTCCATCACCACGTCGGCATAGCGCGACCCGTCGCCCAGTGGCCACCCGGCCACCGCCCGGACATGCTGCTCGAACTGGTCCACCGTGCAACCCTGCTGCGTCCAGTGGCCCGAGTTGTGCACCCTTGGCGCAATCTCGTTCACGATCAGGCCCTGCGCCGTCACGAACAGTTCCACGCCCATCACGCCGACATAGTCCAGCGCGTTCAATATCCGCCCGGCCAGCAGCACGGCGTCCGTCCGCTGCGCCGTGCTCAGCGTCGCCGGAACCGTAGTCGTGTGCAAAATCCCGTCGCGGTGCACGTTCTCGCCCGGATCGAAACAAGCCACCTGCCCGTCCACGCCGCGCGCACCGATCACCGATACCTCGTGACTGAACGCCACGAACCCTTCCAGGATCGCGGGTGCGCCGTTCATCTCGGCCAGCGCTGCTTCAGCTTCGGCCGCATCGTTGATCCGCACTTGGCCCTTGCCATCATAGCCGAACCGCCGTGTTTTCAGGATCGCGGGCGTGCCCATCTCCTCCAGCGCGGCCTCAAGGCTCGCAAGATCGGTGATGTCGGCGTAAGGTGCGGTGCTCAGTCCCAGCCCGGTCAGGAACGCCTTCTCGGTCAGCCGGTCCTGGCTCACCCGCAGCGCCTCGCGCCCCGGACGAATCGGGCGGGCCGCTTCCAGCACGTCCAGCGCCGAGGTCGGGATGTTCTCGAACTCGTAGGTCACCACGTCCACGGCATCCGCGAACTGCCGCAGCGCGTCTGCGTCTTCGTAAGACTTCTGCAAGTGAAAGTTCGAAACATGGCTGGCCGGGCAATCGCCCCCCGGCTCGAAAATGCAGGTCTTGAACCCCAGCCGGCTGGCCGCGACGGACAGCATCCGCCCAAGTTGCCCGCCACCCAGGATTCCGATCACCGCACCCTGCGGCAAAGGTTCAGTCATCCGATGGCTCCTCCGGGATCGATGCCGACAACGCATCACGCCACTTGTCCAGCCGCTCCGCCAACGCCGCATCGCCATTGGCAAGGATCGCCGCCGCCATCAGCCCGGCATTGGCCGCGCCCGCCGATCCGATCGCCATGGTGGCCACGGGAAAGCCCTTGGGCATCTGCACGATGGAATAAAGGCTGTCCACACCGCTCAGCGCCTTGGTCTGCACCGGCACGCCGATCACGGGCACGCGCGTCTTGCTGGCCATCATGCCCGGCAGATGCGCGGCACCGCCCGCACCCGCGATGATCGCCTTCAGGCCGCGGTCCACGGCGCTTTTGCCATAGTCCCACAGCCGGTCCGGCGTGCGATGCGCCGAGACGATCTTCGTCTCGTACGACACGCCCAGCTCGTCCAGGATCAAGGCGGCCTCCTTCATGGTGGCCCAGTCCGACTGGCTGCCCATGATGATGCCGATCTGCGGATTGCCCATGTCTCGCTCCCCTTTGCGGAGCGCGAACTATACCGATCAGCGGTGCCTACGCAATGATATCCGGCAGCAGCCGATCCTCGATCCACGAGATCCGGTCCTTCAGCCGCAATTTTTGCTGTTTGAAGCGCTTCACGGTCAGAAAATCGCTGGTGCCTTTTTCCTCCAGCGCGCGGATCGCCTCGTCAAGGTCGCGGTGCTGGCGCCGGAACTCCTCCAACTCCACCCGCAGCACTTCGTCCGACTTCATCGAAAGGTCGTTGAACTTGTTCATTCGCCCCGATTCTCCGAAAAATGCCCCGCGTTGGGGCAGAATAGCGACAAACCCTCTCGCAGCATAGCCCTTGCAGGCCCCGCCCCGCGCCCCCATATTCACTGCAAGAGGTCGCCGCGAACGGGGCCTTCACATACGGACTGTCGCTTGACTGCATAAGGACACGCCCATGACAAAGCACACGATGGGATCGCACCCCTACATGCTCGGCTTCGAGCAGCTTGAGCGCCTGCTGGAACGCAGCGCCAAGTCGGGAAACGAAGGCTACCCGCCTTTCAACATCGAACAGACCTCCGAGAATTCCTATCGGATCACGCTGGCCGTGGCCGGATTCGCCGACGGAGACCTGTCGATCACGCTGGAAGACCGCCAACTGGTGATCCGCGGACGCCAGCGGGACGATGCGGATGGCCGCGTCTATCTGCATCGCGGCATCGCCGCCCGCCAGTTCCAGCGCAGCTTCGTGCTGGCCGACGGGGTCGAAGTGGGCGAAGCGATCATGGAAAACGGGCTGTTGCACGTCGACCTGACCCGCGCCGCACCAGAAACGGTGGTTCAGACCATCAAGATAAACAAGGGGTAAATAGTATGGAAACGCAGTACGAATTCGATCACGAGGCCGAGCGTCCCATCGTCTATGTCCGTCAGGTCAACGCCGAGGATCTGCCCGAGGACATGCGCGAGCAGGTGGGCGAGTTGGAAACGCTCTACGCCGTGCACAACGAGGAAGGCGAGCGCCTGGCGCTTGTCGCCGACCGCAAGATGGCCTTCGTTCTGGCCCGCCAGAACGACCTCGATCCGGTCGCCGTGCACTGATACGCCCAATCCCGTTTCGGCCCGCATCCCGGGCCGAAACCCCGGCTGGTCAAACAGCCCCTTCGCTGGCATACGGTTTTCGACACTTAACGACGCGAAAGGCCCGTATCGCAGTGACCCAGATCATCACTTCCCTCTCCGAAATCTCCGGCAATTACGACGCGCTTTTCGTCGACCTTTGGGGCTGTGTGCATAACGGCGTCACCGCCTACCCGGACGCGGTCGAGGCGCTGATGACCTACCGCGCCGATGGCGGCACGGTGGTGCTGGTCACCAACTCCCCCAAGCCCCGCGCCGGCGTCGAATCCCAACTCGAAAGCTTCGGCGTGCCCGCGTCCTGCTATGACGCCATTGCCACGTCCGGCGACAGCGCCCGCGCCGCGATGTATCGCGGGATGGTCGGCCGCAAGGTGTGGTTCATGGGCGAATGGGCGCGCGATGCGGGCTTTTTCGAACCGCTGGAAGTCATCGACAACCCCGTCGAGATCGAGCGCGTTGACCTGAAAGACGCCGAGGGCATCGTCTGCTGCGGTCCCAACGACACGATGGCCGATCCCGAAACAAATCGCGCCGATTTTCTCTATGCCAAGCAGAAGGGCCTGAAACTGCTTTGCGCCAACCCCGACATCATCGTTGATCGTGGCGACGTGCGCGAATGGTGCGCGGGGGCGCTCGCCCGGCTTTACACCGAAATGGGCGGCGAAAGCCTCTATTTCGGCAAACCGCACCCGCCGATCTACGACCTCGCCCGCCGTCGCCTTTCGGCCTTGGGCAAGGATATCTCCAGCGACGGCATCCTCGCCATCGGCGACGGCATCGCCACCGACATCCAGGGCGCAACGGGCGAGGATATCGATTCTCTCTTCATCACCGGCGGGCTGGCGGCGGACGAAACCAAAACGTCGCACCAGCCCGACCCGCAGGCGCTAACCGCTTACCTGCAAAAGGAAATGTCGTCTCCGACCTACGCCATCGGCAAACTGCGCTGACAAAATAACCCTTGATTTTCTGCGCCTGCAAAGTAATAAAGTTGCATCCTTACCTATCGTATGGTGTTATTTATTGCGCACCCGTTAGGGGCGCAGGTGGAAATGGAGGGTCTGATGTTGGACAACATGCCGCGCGGAACGATCACGATCGAAGAGATCGAAATGGGAATGACCCGGTCGCTGCGCAAAGTGGTGACCGACGAGGACATTCGCATGTTCGCCGAGGTCTCGACCGACCATAACCCGGTGCACATGGACGACGATTATGCCCGCGACACCATCTTCGAGGGGCGCATCGCCCACGGGATGCTCACGGCCGGCCTGATATCTGCGGTGATCGGAGAACAGCTTCCGGGGCACGGCACCGTCTACATGGGCCAGACCCTGAAATTCCTCGGCCCCGTGCGCCCCGGCGACATGGTCGAGGCCGAGGTCGAGGTGACCGCCATCGACTACGCCAAGCGCCGCGTGACGCTGGAAACCCGCTGCCTCGTGGACGGCAAGAAGGTCCTCGTGGGCGAGGCGACCGTGCTGGCCCCGACCGGCAAGTTTGACTGAGCCGCGTACAACCGCCCGGCGATAGATCGCCGCGCGTCACACGACCGGAACACGAATCGTGTATAATGCGTTTCATAATTGGACAACCAGAGGGAGGACCCAACCGATGGATGCGATCCAGACAGCCGAATACGCCCGCGCGCTGCTGAGCGCGCACGGCCCCAAGGCCGAGGCCGAGGCCGCGCGAAAAATGCGCGAGTCGCAGGACGCCGGACGCAAGTCAGAGGCCGACAGCTGGGCGGCCATCCGCCAGGCCGTGATGCAGCGGCGCGGCCCCAGCCAGACCTGATGCAAGCGCGACGGGCGATCAGCCCATATCGGGATCGGTCGCCTTGAAGCTTTCGATCTCCTGCATCGGCGTCCACCACCGCGCCAGCTTGCCGGTGATGATGTTGTCGGCCTCGGGCGTCAGCGACACGTAATAGATCATCGGCGCCAGCATGTAGTCCGCCAGCGTCGGCTCCTTGCCGCAGATGAACGGATCGGCCCAGTCCATCAGCAGCGCGTTCAGCGTCTGCGAGTCCGCAAGGCTTTTCGACAGGGCATCGTCATTCTTGCCGCCGATCAGCTCGGGGAACAGGTGATAGCCCGTCGCCGCCATCAGGGCGTCGTACCCATAGCTGGTGAAAACGCTGATCGCCTCGTTCATCTTCGCCCGCGCCTTGGGATCGTCCGGCACAAGGCTCGGCCCCTTGCCCGTCTCGTCGATGTAGCGGCAGATCGCGTCGCACTCGCGCAGGCGCATATCGTCGATGTCCATGACCGGCACCTTGCCGAAGGGATGCCGCTTCAAGTGCTCGGGCTGTTTGGGCTCGCCTTCCAGCACGTTCACATGCACCTGATCATAGTCAATCTCGTTGTCCATCAGGACCATGCGCACCGTCCGCACATACGTCGATCCGTTGAAACCGTAGAGCACGGGTTTGTCGGCCATTCATTCTCTCCAATCATCTTGTTGCTGCTGCATGAACGCATCAGAACGGTTTGCGTTTCTTTCAAACCGAATGCGCGGCACCGCCTCTTGATCACCCCCCCGCATCCGGCTACCCCTGCGCCATGCGCATCATCCGCGATTACACCTTCATTGATCCCGAAGACCGGGGCGCCTCCGTCGCCATCGGCAATTTCGATGGTGTGCATCTGGGCCACCAATCGGTGATCGACCTTGCCCGCAAGGGCGACGGTCCCCTTGGTGTGCTGACGTTCGAGCCGCACCCGCGCGAGTATTTCGCCCCCGACGCGCCGCCCTTCCGCCTGATGGGCCACGAGGCGCGCGCCAACCGCTTGGCCAAGCTGGGTGTCGAACGGCTCTACGAACTCAACTTCAACGCCGCCCTCGCCAGCCTCACACCCGAGGAATTCGCCCGCAACGTCATCGCCGACGGCCTCGGCCTGACGCATGTGGTCGTCGGCGCCGATTTCTGCTTCGGCAAGGGCCGCGCCGGCAATTCCGCCGACCTGAAACGGTTCGGGCAGGACATGGGCTTCGACGTCACCATCGCCACGCTTCTCGAAGGCGACGACGGCCAGGTCTCCTCCACCGCCATCCGCGACGCCCTGAGCGAGGGCCGCCCCCGCGACGCCGCCGCCATGCTGGGCCACTGGCACCGCATCGACGGGCCTGTCATCGGCGGCGAACAACGCGGCCGCGACCTCGGCTATCCCACCGCCAACATGTCCATCGAAGGGCTGCACCCGCCCCGTTTCGGCGTCTACGCCGTGCTGGTCGACGTGCTGGACGGTCCGCACCGCGGCCACTACCACGGCGCGGCGTCCCTCGGCACGCGCCCTATGTTCCAGGGCGAAGTCCCCAATATCGAGACCTTCCTCTTCGATTTCTCCGGCGACCTCTACGGCGCCGACCTGTCCGTGGCCCTCGTCGAATACCTTCGCCCCGAGGAAACTTTCGACAGCCTGGAGGCCTTCATCGCCCAGATGGACGCCGACTGCGACCGCGCCCGCGCGATCCTGGCCGCCATATGACCGACACCTCCGACCCCATCGACCGCTCCGGCCTGCGCCCGCGCTACTGGGAAACCGTGCCGCTGGACCGCATGACCCAAAAGGAATGGGAAGCGCTCTGCGATGGCTGCGGCAAATGCTGCCTTAACAAGCTCGAGGACGAGGACACCGGCGAGGTCGCGCTGACCCGCATCGCTTGCCGCCTGTTCGACGACAGCACCTGCCGCTGCGCCAATTACGACATCCGGCACCAGTTCGTGCCCGAATGCATCTCGCTCTCGCCCAAGAATATCGAAGGCAGCCTCTACTGGCTGCCGGAAACCTGCGCCTACAAGCTCCTCTGGACCGGCAAGCCGCTTTACGACTGGCACCCGCTCATCTCCGGCACACCCGACAGTGTGCACGCCGCCGGGGTTTCGGTGCAGAACGCCACCCTGCCCGAGTTCGAGATCTCGGAGGACGAGTGGGAAGAGCACCTGATAGAGGAACCCCTGGGATGCGACTAGGCTCCGACAACACCGGCCCCGCCCTGCCCCAGGTGATGGAAGCGCTGGCCCGCGCCAACGAAGGCCACGCCACGCCCTACGGCGCCGACGCGCTCACCGACGCCGCCCGCGACAAGGTGCGCGAGGTCTTCGCCGCCCCCGACGCCGCGGTCGAATTCGTCGCCACCGGCACGGCGGCCAACGTCCTTGCGCTCGCCACGCTCACCCAGCCGTGGCAGACCATCTTCTGCACGCCCCGCGCACATATCCTCGTCGATGAATGTCACGCGCCCGAGTTCTACACCGGCGGCGCGCGCCTGACCCTGACGGGGCATGAGGACAAGATGACGGCCGATGACCTCGCCGCCGCTATCTCAACCCTGCCCCGCCGCGACGTCCACACGTCCGAGCCGGGCACCTTGGCCCTCACGCAGGTCACCGAAATGGGCCAGCTTTACACGCTGGATGAACTACGCAGCATCACCGACGTGGCCCACGCCCACGGCCTCTCGGTGCATCTCGACGGCGCGCGCTTTGCCAATGCCTGCGCCGCCCTCGGCTGTACGCCCGCGCAGATGAGCCATGAGGCCGGGATCGACGCCGTCTCCTTCGGCGCCTCCAAGAACGGCTGCCTGAATGTCGAGGCTGTGGTCATGTTCGACCCGGCCAAGGCATGGGAACTGGAACGCCGCCGCAAGCGTGGCGGACACCTCGTGTCCAAGGGCCGCTTTCTCGCCGCGCAAATGCTGGGCTATCTCGAAAACGATGTCTGGCTGACCTCGGCACAGCGCGCCAACGCCAACGCCGCCCGCCTTGTCGCCGGCCTGCGCGCCTTGCCCGGCTGCACTTTTATCGCCGAACCGCAGGCCAACATGATCTTCGCCCGCCTGCCCCGCGCCACGCACCAGCGCCTGCACGCGGGCGGCGCAGTCTACGGCCTCTACGAAGGTCCTTTGGAAGGTGGCGACCCGGACGAACCACTCCTGATGCGCTGCGTCTGCGACTGGTCCCTCACAGACGAGCAGATCGACGACTTCCTGGCGCTCGTCAAAGGCTGACGCGCTGCCTCAGGCCCACCACCGCGCCACCGCGACACCCACCGTGGCCGACGTGCCCGTCAGCAGCGTGCCCCAGGTAAAGTCCGTGGCGACCATCCGCCACGTCCAATCCTTCAGCGTCGCAAGGTTGGTAAACTCGTAAGTGCCATAGCCCATCGCCCCGATCAGCGCCGCGGTGCCAAACACCCACAGCAGCGTCCGCTCCTGCTGGATCGCGGGCCAGCTGACGAACCACAGCACGCAGAAGATATAGAAGGCGTAGAAAACGACCGCCGGCCCCGTGCGCGGGCTGTCCAGCAGCAGGCCCTTGACGTCCTTCTCGAAGGTCGGCTTGATCAGGTAACTCAGGCCCAGGTAATCCAGCCCGAGGAAAACCGCGAAGGTCACGACGTAAAGAATGGCGATGGTCATGCTTGGCCTCCAGACCGGTTGAACGCGGCCCGAACCGCGCCGGTTCCTGCCGCCCCTCAAGAGCTAGCGTGAAAACCTTCAGGGCAACGCTTCTGCGTCACACGTTGCGCAGGAATCGCAGGATTTCCGCACTCACCTGCCGCGCATGGGTCAGCGGCACCATGTGCCCCGCCCCGGCCATGACCGCGCGCTCGGCCTTTGGCAATCGCGCCGCCAGCCCTTCGTTGATCGCACCGATGATGGCGGGCGAGGCGGTGCCTTCGATCAGCAGCACGGGCTTCGTCACGCCCTGCAGGACACCGGGCGCTAACAGGCTCCCCACATCATCGTACAGCGCGGCATGCCCCGCCTCGATCAGCGACATCTGCGTCGCCAGCCGGGCGCGCTCCGCCGAACTCAGGCTCTCCCACTCGGTGCCGTTCCCCCAGACGGACAGGAACGCCCGCGCCGCCGCATGTCCGTCACCAGCTTTCATGCCGTCGGTGAACCCGGCCATCTGCGCCGCGAAGCCGTCCCGCATCTGCGGGTGATCGGTCAGCGCCACAGCAAAGAACACCGGCTCGATCAGGACCAGAGACCGCACCAGCTCGGGCCGCATGACCGCCAGCCGCAACGCCACCGTCGCACCAAAGGAATGCCCGATCACATGCGCCGGACCATCAGCCAAGTCGGCGGCAATCTTCGCCGTCACCTCCTGGATCTCGCCGCGCCCGTCCCAGTCGCCACTGCGCCCATGACCCGGCATGTCGAACGCCGTCAGGGTCAGCGCCCCCGACAGGTGCCGCGCCAGCGCGCCCCACGTGCCCGAATGCGCCAGCGAACAATGGATGGCCAACGCTGGCTGCGGCCCTTGCCCGAACGTCGTCCAATACGTCGGAAACCCGGCTTTCAACGCCTCAGGCATCGCGCGTCACGGGGGCATCTGCGGGGAAATGCGGCAGGGTGCGTCTCATTTTCATGGCCTTTCGCGGCATTCGGCACCCTCGCCCAATGCATGTCTTTGCCAGACGTGCCACCCATGCTAATCGGTGTCAACGTCACGAATCTGTCAAGATCGACCACCCGGGGACCCTTTCACATGTCAGTCACTCACGAGCCGAAGCTCATTTCCGGCAACGCCAACATGCCGTTGGCCACAGCCGTCTCGCGCCGCATGTCCATGCATCGCGGCGTCAATGTCGGGCTCGTCGATGCCCGCGTCGAACGCTTCAACGACGGCGAGATCTTCGTCGAGGTATTCGAGAATGTCCGCGGCGAGGACATGTTCATCATCCAGCCGACGTCCAATCCGGCCAACGACAACCTGATGGAACTGCTGATCATGTCCGACGCGCTGCGCCGCTCGTCGGCCAAGCGCATCACCGCCGTCATCCCCTATTTCGGCTACGCCCGGCAGGATCGCCGCACCAAGGCCCGCACGCCCATTTCGGCCAAGCTGGTGGCCAACATGATCGTCGAAGCCGGCATCGAACGGGTCCTGACGATGGACCTGCATGCCGCCCAGATCCAGGGCTTCTTCGACATCCCCGTCGACAACCTCTACGCCTCTCCGGTCTTCGCGCTCGACGTGATGACCCAGTTCCGCGACCACCTCGACGACGTCATGATCGTGTCGCCCGATGTCGGCGGCGTGGCCCGCGCCCGGGAACTCGCCAAGCGGATCAATGCGCCCCTCAGCATCGTGGACAAACGGCGCGAAAAGGCCGGCGAAGTGGCCGAGATGACCGTGATCGGCGAGGTCACCGACAAGATCTGCGTGATCGTCGACGACATGTGCGACACCGCCGGCACCATGTGCAAGGCGGCCCAGCACCTGATGGACAACGGCGCACGCGAGGTTCACGCGTACACGACCCACGGCGTCATGTCCGGCCCGGCGGTCGAGCGGATCACCAACTCGGTGCTGAAATCCATGGTCATCACCGACACGATCCAGCCCACCGAGGCGGTCAAGAACACCCCCAACATCCGCATCATCCCCACCGCCCCGGTCTTTGCCCAGGCAATCCTGAACATCTGGAACGGCACGTCCGTCTCGTCGCTCTTCGAGACCCCGACGCTGGAGCCCATCTACGAAGGCCAGTTCGGCACCTGAGCCTGATCCGATCGAGTGGCTGAGCCACGCTCTATTGTTTGATTGGGGCCAGAGGAAAAGGCATGCCCGCGCGTCTTCCTCTGGCGAAAATTATCCCCGCCGGAGGCCCGAAACTCTTCAGTAGAGCTGCCAGTCGTCCTCGTGCGGGACGGCGCCGATCGCCATCCACCGGATGCGGGCGCGGGCCACGCGCGTGTCACCCCATGTGCGGAAAACCACATCGAACCCTGTTGCGGCCACGTTCTCGGCGGTAACGTCCGCGCGGGCGTTCGTCGCGCTTGCCATGTCCCACATCGACAGGCTGACATGCACCGAAGGCGGCTCTTTGAAAGCCGTCCCGAATTTCACCTTGCGGCGGCGTTCGCGGGCGCCGGTGCCGGTCCACATCTCGCCACCATCCTCGTAGTCGGAGAACAGGACGTCGTCGCCCTGTTCAATCCCCATGGTCTGATTGACAAGATACTTCATCTACCGCCGCGCGCCGTCACACAATTGGTTCTAATATCGCTTTTCGGCGAAATTGCGAAACAAAAAGGAAAAGGGCCCGACATTTGTGGGCCCTTTCCGAAACATGTCTTTTGCCCGACCGCGCTCAGGGAGCGGGGGCCTTGGACGAGGTCGAAAGACCGATCTGGTCGCCCATCGCCACCATGTCGGACAGCAGTTTCGCCGCGTCGTCCACCGGGCCGGGCTCGTTGACGAAGGTTTCCTGCGCTTTGGCCAGACGGTCGGTAGCCTCGTCGACCATCTTCTGAAACTCGTCCTGCGTCATGTCCTCGCGCGGAAGCGCGCGTTCGGCCAGGACCGAGATCGAGTCGGCGTTGATCTCGGCGAAACCACCGGTGACGACATACTCCTTGTCGCCCTCCGGGCCGGACACGCTGACGACACCGGGGCGCAGCGTCGTGATCAGCGGCGCGTGGTCGGCCATCGCCGTCATGTCGCCGTCGCTGCCAGGGATCTGCACCTGCGTCACCTCGATCGACGCCAGCAGGCGCTCGGGGCTCACCAGGTCGAATTGCACTGTATCAGCCATATTGGCCTCCGTTTCTGTCGCGCCAGGCTTCTCCCACCCCGCGGACCGGTCCGTAGGGTGGGTGAAAACCCACGCTTATGCGGCGTCCGCGGCCATCTTCTCGGCCTTGGCTTTCACGTCGTCGATGCCGCCGACCATGTAGAACGCCCCTTCGGGCAGGTGGTCGTATTCGCCGGCAACCACGGCCTTGAAGGACGCGATCGTGTCTTCCAGCGGCACCTGGATGCCGTCCGAGCCGGTGAACACCTTGGCCACGTCGAAGGGCTGGCTGAGGAAGCGCTGGATCTTCCGGGCGCGGGCCACGGTCAGCTTATCTTCCTCGGACAATTCGTCCATGCCAAGGATCGCGATGATGTCCTGCAGCGACTTGTAGCGTTGCAGGATCCCCTGCACGTCACGCGCCACCTTGTAATGCTCCTCGCCCACGATCTGCGGGTCCATGAGACGCGAGTTGGAGTCGAGCGGGTCCACCGCCGGGTAGATGCCCAGCTCCGAAATTGCACGGCTCAGAACGGTCGTGGCGTCGAGGTGGGCAAAGGTCGTGGCCGGTGCCGGGTCGGTAAGGTCGTCCGCGGGCACGTACACGGCCTGGATCGAGGTGATCGATCCCTGCTTCGTCGAGGTGATGCGTTCCTGCATCGCGCCCATGTCCGTGGCCAGCGTCGGCTGGTAGCCCACCGCCGAGGGGATACGGCCGAGCAGAGCCGACACCTCGGAGCCCGCCTGCGTGAAGCGGAAGATGTTGTCCACGAAGAACAGAACGTCGGTCCCCGACGCGTCGCGGAACTGTTCGGCCAGCGTCAGGCCGGTCAGGGCGACACGGGCACGCGCACCCGGCGGTTCGTTCATCTGGCCGTAGACCAGCGCCACCTGGGAGTTTTCCAGGTTCTCGGGGTCGATCACGTTCGACTCGATCATCTCGTGGTACAGGTCGTTACCCTCGCGGGTCCGCTCGCCCACACCGGCGAAAACCGAGTAGCCCGAGTGCACCTTGGCGATGTTGTTGATCAGTTCCATGATCAGAACCGTCTTGCCCACGCCGGCGCCGCCGAAGAGGCCGATCTTGCCGCCCTTGGCGTAAGGCGCCAGCAGGTCGACGACCTTGATGCCGGTGACCAGGATTTCCGACTCGGTCGACTGTTCCTCGAACTCGGGTGCGGGCTGGTGGATCGCGCGGGTCTCTTTCGCCTTGATCGGCGCGCCCTCGTCCACCGGCTCGCCGATGACGTTCAGGATGCGGCCCAGGGTGGCGTCGCCCACCGGCACGCTGATCGGGCCGTCGGTGTCGGTCACTTCCTGGCCGCGCACCAGACCCTCGGTGGAGTCCATGGCGATCGTGCGCACGGTGCTTTCGCCAAGGTGCTGCGCCACTTCGAGGACCAGCCGCTTGCCGTTGTTGTCGGTTTCCAGCGCGTTCAGGATCTCGGGCAGGTGGTCGGTGAACTGCACGTCCACCACGGCGCCGATCACCTGGGTGATTTTGCCTTTTGCTTTGGCCATTGTCGTCTCTCCGGTTGTTCTTAAAGCGCCTCGGCGCCCGAAATAATTTCAATCAGCTCGTTGGTGATCACGGCCTGACGCGAGCGGTTGTACTCGATGGTCAGGTCCTCGATCATCTCGCCGGCGTTGCGCGTCGCGTTGTCCATGGCCGACATCCGTGCGCCCTGTTCGCTGGCACCGTTCTCCAGCAGGCCGCTGAAGATCGCGGTCGCCACGCCACGGGGCAGCAGGTCGCGCAGGATCGCGTCCTCGTCGGGCTCGTAATCGTAGACCGTGCCGGCATCGTCCGACTCTTCGGCCGCTGCTTCGTCGACCTCGAAGGGGATCACCTGCTTTATCGTCGGCTTCTGGCTGACCACGTTCTCGAACTCCGAGAAGAAGATCTTGCAAACGTCGAAATCGCCCTGGTCAAACAGGTCCAGCACCCTCTGCGCGATCGCCTGCGCGTCGGCATAGCCCACGTTCTTGACGTCCGACAGATCGACATGGTCGATGAACAGATCCGCAAAGTCACGCTTCAGCGCGTCGCGGCCCTTCTTGCCCACGGTGATGACCTTCACGGTCTTGCCATCCGCCTGCAGCTTGTTGATCTCGCCCCGCGCCAGCTTGGCGATGTTGGCGTTGAACCCACCGCACAGACCACGCTCGGCGGTCATCACCACCAGCAGATGCACGTCGTCCTTGCCCGTCCCGCGCAGCAAAGGCGGCGCGTTCTCGGCGTCGCCCGCCGCGGCGGCCAGCTTGGACATCACGGCGTTGAACCGCTCGGCATAGGGGCGGGCCATTTCGGCCGCATCCTGGGCCCGCCGCAGTTTCGCGGCGGCCACCATCTGCATGGCCTTGGTGATCTTGCGGGTCGATTTGACCGACTCGATCCTGTTTTTTAGGTCCTTCAGACTCGGCATTGCCTCGTCACCCCCTTATCCGAAGTCGGCTGCGAACTCTTCGATGGCCGACTTGAGCTTGTCTTCGGCGTCGCCCTTGATCTTGGGATCCTCGTTGGTGATCCAGTCAAGAACGTCCTTACGCTTGCTGCGCATGTGGTTCAGCAGACCATCCTCGAACCGGCCAACCTGGTCGACCTTGATCTTGTCGAGGTACCCGTTGGTGCCCGCGTAGATGACGCAGACGATCTCGGCGTTGGTCAGCGGCGAATACTGCGGCTGCTTCATCAGCTCGGTCAGACGCTCGCCCCGGTTCAGCAGCTGCTGGGTCGAGGCGTCGAGGTCCGAACCGAACTGGGCGAAGGCCGCCATCTCACGGTACTGGGCCAGTGACAGTTTCACCGGACCCGCAACCGACTTCATCGCGTTGGTCTGGGCCGAAGAGCCCACGCGCGACACTGACAGACCGGTGTTCACGGCGGGGCGGATGCCCTGGTAGAACAGTTCCGTTTCCAGGAAGATCTGACCGTCGGTGATCGAGATCACGTTGGTCGGAATAAACGCCGACACGTCGCCGCCTTGGGTCTCGATGATCGGCAGCGCCGTCAGCGAGCCCGAGCCGTTGTCCTCGTTCAGCTTCGCCGAACGCTCCAGCAGACGGGAGTGCAGGTAGAAAACGTCACCCGGATAGGCTTCGCGGCCCGGCGGGCGGCGCAGCAGCAGCGACATCTGGCGATAGGCCACGGCCTGTTTCGACAGGTCATCGTACACGATCAGCGCGTGGCGGCCGTTGTCGCGGAAATGCTCCGCCATGGCGGTCGCCGAATAGGGCGCCAAGAACTGCATCGGCGCGGGGTCGGATGCGGTGGCGGCCACGACGATGGAGTATTCCATCGCGCCGGCTTCTTCCAGCTTCTTCACCAGCTGCGCCACGGTCGACCGCTTCTGGCCAACAGCGACGTAGACGCAGTAAAGTTTCTTGCTCTCGTCGTCACCGGCCGCGTCGTTATACGACTTCTGGTTCAGCATCGTATCGAGCGCGATTGCGGTCTTGCCGGTCTGGCGGTCGCCAATGATCAGCTCGCGCTGGCCACGGCCAACGGGGATCATCGCGTCGACCGATTTCAGGCCGGTTGCCATCGGTTCATGAACCGATTTACGCGGGATGATGCCCGGCGCTTTCACGTCGGCAACGCCGCGGCTCTTGGCCTTGATCGGGCCCTTGCCGTCCAGCGGGTTGCCCAAGCCGTCCACGACCCGTCCCAGCAGCTCGTCACCGATCGGAACGTCCACGATCGACTTGGTGCGCTTGACGGTGTCGCCTTCCTTGATGTCGCGGTCCGAACCGAAGATCACGACACCGACGTTGTCGTTTTCCAAGTTCAGGGCCATACCCATGATGTTGCCGGGGAATTCCACCAGCTCACCGGCCTGCACATTGTCGAGGCCGTGCACACGGGCAATCCCGTCACCGACTGACAGCACGCGACCCACCTCGGCAACTTCGGCCTCCTGGCCGAAATTCTTGATCTGGTCCTTAAGGATCGCAGAAATCTCTGCAGCTTGGATACCCATTTATCCGACCTCTTTCATTGCATTCTGTAGGGAATTGAGGCGCGAGCGGATCGACGTGTCGATCATCTTCGAGCCCACCTTTACGACAAGACCGCCAATGAGGCTTTCATCGACGGTCGCATTGATCTTCACGTCTTTTCCGACGGTGCTTTTCAGCGTCTCGGCCAGCTTCTTCGACTGTGCGTCGGTCAGCTTGACGGCGCTGGTCACATCGGCGGTCACTTCGCCCTTGTGGTCCGCGATACGCTCGTTCAGCTGGCGCACCAGTTGCGGCACCGCGAACAGGCGGCGTTTCTGCGCCATCAGCGCCAGGCCGTTCTTCAGTTCGGGCACGAGCCCCATCTTGTCCGCAACCGCCGTGATGGCGCGTTCCTGGTCTTCCCGGCTGACAACCGGGCTGCTGAGCAGGTCACGCAGATCGGCACTGTCATCAAGAGCGGCGGAAAGATCGGCGAGGTTCGTTTCAAGCTTGTCCAGCGAGTTGGCATCTTTGGAAAGCTCGAAAATGGCAGTGGCATAGCGTTCGGCAATGCCGGAGGAGATCGAAGCTGGTTCGGACACGTCCACCCTTCCGATAGTTCTGACCCCGGCTCGACAAAAGACGGCGCAAAGGCCGTCTTTACCAGGGTGGTTAGAGACGATGAAACTCGCGAGACATCGATTTTCGTGGGCGGTTTAGCAGACCGTTGTGAACCTCGCAAGCCAGCAGGACGGACTAAGACCCCGGCGGTCGCCCTTACTTTTCAATGACTTACGGGCTCTGCGACCGAATGCGCAATTTTATTGCGACAAAAATCGTAACTTTTCGTCGCTTTTTTGCGATTCCTTCCTGCGCAACCTGCACAGAAGTCAGGCATCAAAGGGTTTTGGCGCATCAAAAGCCGTTAACGCTACCACACTCTCAAGCACGCGCATGTGGGCCCACTTTCTTCCACGTTGCACAGCGTGCTCCATCTCCCTAAGGACGCCTGATGCCCCGTCCCTTCGCCTCCACTGTCCGTCTCGCCCACGTCCTGACCCTGGCGCTGGCGCTCGGCATCCTTGTCACCACGCTTTGGCCGTCGCACGGGCACCACCCGCCGTTCACATTGCGCGACAAGGTGCTTCACCTTCTGGCCTTCGCGGCCCTGATCCTGCCCATGGCCGTGACCGAACCGCGCCGCGCCCTGCGCTTCGCGCCCGTCTACATCGCGTTCGGCGCGGCGATCGAGGTGATCCAGCCAGCCTTCGGGCGCGGCGCCGAATGGCTGGACCTGCTGGCCGATGCGCTCGGCGTTGGGCTGGGCCTCGCCCTGGGGTGGGGGGTTCGCGCAGCCTTCCGGCGCCGTTAAACCGGCTTCGCCTCCGGTTTCGGCTTCGGCGCCAGCACCCCCAGCGGACTGCGCACCGTGTCCCGGATGGCCGAGCCGCGATCGGTCGGCGCGTGCACCCGTTTGGTGGCCTGCACGATCAACACCCCACCTTTCAGCACCACTGACAGCTTGCCGCCCATGTTTTCCCACATGCCCGCCGTCTTGCGCCAGAATTTCCGGTGCGACGGCGGCTGGTAAAGCGCGGTCACATGCCGCTCGGGCAGGAAATTGCGGGTCTTCAGCTGTGCCTCCAACTGGCTCTGGCTATAGGGTCGCCCGTACCCGAACGGCGTCCGGTCACTGCGCGACCACAGCCCGGCGCGGTTCGGCACCACGAAGAGCGCCGATCCCCCCGGCCCCAGCACCCGCCAGCATTCCTCCAACAGTTCACCTGGCCGCTCACAGGTCTCCAGCCCATGCACCAGCATCAGCTTGTCGACCCGCCCCGTTTCCAGCGGCCACAGCGTTTCCTCGCACAAAACGCTGATATTGGGCTTGTCGGCGGGCCAGTGGATCACGCCCTGCGGCGCGGGCATCAGCGCGATCACCCGCCGGCTGTCTTTCAGGTAGGGCCGCAGGAACGGCACGGCAAAGCCGTAACCGGCCACTGTCTGCCCCTTCGCTTCGGGCCACAGCGCCCTGATCTCGGCGCCCACGGTTTTCTGCACCGCACGCCCCAGCTGGTTGCGGTAATAGAAATTCCTCAGGTCCTGCACATCCAGATGCATTGCAGCCCGCGCCTCGATCCGTCACTCTCGGAACAAACATAACCACGAATTCAAGGATGGACCAATGACATTGCAGATCGAAACCGTCCCGTGCCTTTCGGACAACTACGCCTTCCTCGCCCACGACCCCGAAACCGGCGACACCGCCGTCGTCGATGTCCCCGAGGCCGCGCCGATCCTCAAGGCGCTGGCCGACAAGGGCTGGTCCGCCACGCATGTGCTGATCACCCACCACCATGCCGACCACGTGCAGGGCCTGGACGAGCTACTGGCCGAACATGACGCAAAGGTCGTCGGCCACGCCGCCGACGCCTCCCGCCTGCCAAAACTCGATATCGCGCTGAATGACGGCGATACGGTCACCATCGGCTCCGACACCGGCACCGTCATGGATGTCTCGGGTCACACCATCGGCCACATCGCCTTTCACTTCCCCGACAGCAAGGTCGCCTTCACCGCCGACAGCCTGATGGCCTTGGGCTGTGGCCGCGTCTTCGAGGGCACCATGCCGCAAATGTGGGACAGCCTGTCGAAGCTGGCCGCCCTGCCGCCCGACACGACCATCTGCTCGGGCCATGAATACACCGCCGCCAACGGGCGTTTCGCGGTCACTATTGATCCCGACAATCCGGCGCTTATATCAAGGGTCAAGGCGGTCGAAGCCGCCCGCGATCAAGGGAAACCGACCGTTCCCTCCACCCTGTCCGAAGAACTGGCCACCAACCCCTTCCTGCGTGCCACCGATCCCGCCGTGCAGGCGCATCTGGGCATGACGGGCGCCGACGCCGCCGACGTGTTCGCCGAAATCCGCACCCGAAAGGACAATTTCTAGGCGCGCCCACGCGGGCTGGCCAAATTGTCACGGCATGGCCTGTAAAAGCAGCTTTTGTAAGATAGGAAAGGGAAAAGTGAACGGGTTTGGGAAAAAAGTCCTTGAAGGCTGGCCTGTATCGACCAAACTTTAATCATATAAGGCGAAGGTCGTGGGACCGGCCCTAGCCCAAGCAGAGGGAGCACACCGTGCCGTCATTCTCGAACACCCTTGAACAGGCAATCCACGCCGCATTGGCCCTGGCCAATGCTCGGCAACATGAATTCGCGACGCTGGAACACCTCCTGCTCGCCCTGATCGACGAGCCCGATGCGGCCCGCGTGATGAAGGCGTGCAGTGTCGATACCGAGGACCTGCGCACCACGCTGGTCGAATTCATCGACGATGACCTGTCCAACCTAGTTACCGACATCGAAGGCTCCGAGGCGGTTCCGACCGCCGCCTTCCAGCGCGTTATCCAGCGCGCCGCCATCCATGTGCAATCCTCCGGCCGCACCGAGGTCACGGGCGCCAACGTGCTCGTCGCCATCTTCGCCGAGCGCGAGTCGAACGCCGCCTACTTCCTTCAGGAACAGGACATGACCCGCTACGACGCGGTCAACTTCATCGCCCATGGCGTCGCCAAGGACCCCGCCTACGGCGAATCCCGCCCGGTGCAGGGCGTGGGCGAGGAAGAATCCGAATCCGCCAAGTCCTCCACGGAGGGCGAGCAGGTGGAGAATGGCGAATCCGCGCTGGCCAAATATTGCGTCGATCTGAACGAGAAATCCCGCCAGGGCGATGTCGACCCCCTGATTGGCCGCGACAGCGAGGTCGAGCGCTGCATCCAGGTGCTCTGCCGCCGCCGCAAGAACAACCCGCTTCTGGTGGGCGATCCCGGCGTGGGCAAGACCGCCATCGCCGAAGGCCTGGCGCACAAGATCGTCGGCGGCCAGACACCCAAGGTCCTGTCCAAGACAACCATCTTCTCGCTCGACATGGGCGCGCTCCTTGCGGGCACGCGCTACCGCGGTGATTTCGAGGAACGGCTCAAGGCCGTCATGACCGAGCTTGAGGAACATCCCGACGCGGTGCTCTTCATCGACGAGATTCACACCGTCATCGGCGCCGGCGCCACCTCGGGCGGCGCGATGGACGCCTCCAACCTGCTGAAGCCCGCGCTTCAAGGCGGCAAGCTGCGTTGCATGGGCTCCACCACGTTCAAGGAGTTCCGCCAGCATTTCGAGAAGGACCGCGCCCTTTCCCGCCGGTTCCAGAAAATCGACGTGGTCGAACCCACGGTCGATGACGCGATCAAGATCCTCAAGGGCCTCAAGCCCTATTTCGAGGAGCATCACAGCGTGAAGTACACCGCAGAGGCCATCAAGTCCGCGGTGGACCTTTCGGCGCGCTACATCAACGACCGCAAGCTGCCCGACAAGGCCATCGATGTCATCGACGAAGCCGGTGCCGCACAGCATCTCGTGGCGGCCTCCAAGCGACGCAAGTCAATCGGCCCCAAGGAGATCGAGAATGTCGTGGCCAAGATTGCCCGCATTCCCCCGAAAAACGTCTCCAAGGACGATGCCGCGGTTCTCAAGGATCTCGAAGGCTCGCTCAAACGCGTCGTCTTCGGTCAGGACACTGCGATCGAGGCGCTGTCGGCGGCGATCAAGCTGTCCCGGGCCGGTCTGCGCGAGCCTGAAAAGCCCATCGGCAACTACCTCTTCGCCGGCCCCACCGGCGTGGGCAAGACCGAGGTGGCGCAACAGCTGGCCGATACGCTGGGCGTGGAACTTCTGCGCTTCGACATGTCCGAATACATGGAGAAACACGCTGTCTCGCGCCTCATTGGCGCACCTCCGGGCTATGTCGGCTTCGACCAGGGCGGCCTGTTGACCGATGGCGTCGATCAGCACCCGCATTGCGTGCTGCTGCTGGACGAGATCGAAAAGGCCCACCCGGACGTGTTCAACATCCTTCTGCAGGTGATGGACCACGGCAACCTGACCGATCACAACGGCCGCACGGTGAACTTCCGCAACGTGGTCCTGATCATGACCTCGAACGCCGGCGCCACCGAGCTTGCCAAGTCGGCCATCGGCTTTGGCCGCGACAGCCGCGAGGGCGAAGATACCGCCGCGATCGAACGCACCTTCACGCCGGAATTCCGCAACCGGCTGGATGCGGTCATCTCCTTCGGCGCGCTGCCCAAGGATGTCATCCTGCAAGTGGTCGAAAAGTTCGTGCTGCAACTCGAGGCGCAGCTGATGGATCGCAACGTGACCATCGAACTGACGAAGCCCGCCGCTGAATGGCTGGCCGACAAGGGCTATGACGACAAGATGGGCGCGCGTCCGCTTGGCCGCGTGATCCAGGAACACATCAAGAAGCCGCTGGCAGAAGAACTGCTCTTCGGCAAGCTCTCCAAGGGCGGTGTGGTCAAGGTTGGCGTCAAGGATGGCCAGATCGACCTGCGCATCGAAGGGCCGGAGCATCCGCGCCTTTCGGGCAAGAAGCCGCCGTTACTCACGGCCGAGTGACACCGGCGCAGGCTTTGCGATAGACTACATGACGGGCGGCATCCAATGCCGCCCGTTTTCCGTTCGACCAGCCTGCGAGATGACCCCGTGCCGACACGCCTCCCCCTTGCCGCCCTTGCCATCGCCCTGCTGACCGCACCTGCCCTGGCCGAGCCGCCCACGCTTGCGCTGCCCATCGACTGCGCCCTGGGCCAGACCTGCTATATCGAGGATTACGTCGACCTCGACCCCGGCCCGGGCCAGCACGACTTCATGTGCAGCCTCAAAAGCCGCGACGGCCACCGCGGCACCGACATTCACCTGCTCTCGTTCGAGGCGATGGATCAGGGCGTCAACGTCCTCGCCGCCGCCCCGGGCCGCGTCGCCGCCCTGCGCGATGGGATGGAAGACACCCCCGTGACCGAAGAGACCCGCGACGCCATCGCAGGCCGGGAATGCGGCAATGCCGTGCGCATCGACCACGGCAGCGGCTGGCAGACACTCTATTGCCACATGAAAAAGGGCTCTATCGCCGTGACCGAAGGACAGGAGGTCGACAGCGGCACGCCCTTGGGTCAAATCGGCCTCAGCGGCCTCACCAACGCGCCCCACATCCACCTTTCGGTCCTCAAGGACGGCGAGGTGATCGACCCGTTCCTGCCCGAGGCCGAGCCGGGCACCTGCGGCACCGCCACCGGCCCGGGCCTTTGGGAAAGCGCCCTGCCCTATGACCGCGCCGGGCTTTTCACCGCCGGTTTCTCCACCGCCGTGCCGGAATTCGATGCCGTGAAATCCGGCGACGCCCGCGTGTCCGAGACCACCCCCGACACGCCGCTGGTGCTCTACGGTCACGTCTTCTACGCCCAACCGGGCGACACCATGCGCGTCACGGCGTCCGGCCCCGAAGGCGAAATCTTCACCCATTCCGAAACGCTCAACGCCCCGCAGGCCCAGCTTTTCCGCGCCTATGGCCGCCGCGCCCCCGAGGGCGGCTGGCCCCCCGGTGCCTATCGCGGCTACGTGACGCTGGAACGGGACAGCCAGGTGCTGGCCAACCGCCACGCCGACATCATCGTTCTGGCCGAGTAGCGCCACCGGGATGTCCGCGACAGGCTCGCGCCTACTTCTCCGTCAGCTTCAGCTCGATCCGCCGGTTCTGCGCCCGCGCCTCGGGGGTGTCGGCGGGGTTGACCGGCTGGTACTGTCCGAACCCGTTGGCTGACAAACGCTCCGGCGGCAGGCCCAGGAAATCCACAAGGTAGCGCACCACCGACAGTGCCCGCTGCTGGCTTAGCTCCCAGTTGTCCTCGAACCGCGCGCCCGCGCGCACCGGCACGTTGTCGGTGTGCCCGTCCACCTGGATCACCCAGTCGATATCCTCGGGAATATTCTCGGCCACCGTGCGCAGGATGTCGGCCACCTTCGCCAATTCCCCTTCACCCGCGTCCGACAGGCGCGCTTCACCCTGTGCGAACAGTACTTCGGACGAAAACACGAAGCGGTCGCCCACGATCCGCACGCCTTCCTGTTCTTCCAGCAACTGCCGCAACCGGCCAAAGAACTCCGACCGGAACTTCTCCAGGTCCGCACGTTCCGCCTCCAGCCGCTTGCGCTCGGCTTCCTCCAGTTCGCGCCGCCGCCGTTCCTCGGCCGCCACCCGCGCCAGCGCGGTGTTCAACTCGTTGCCCAGCGATTGCAGCTGCACTTCCGATGCGGCCTCGCGCGCCTTGGCATCGTCCAGAAGCGCCTGCAACTGCCCCAACTGATCACGCAATGCGCGCACCTGCTGGTTCAGCAGCGCCTCTTCCTCTTGCGCCTCGTCGGCCAGCGAACGCTGCCGGTCCAGCTCCGCCTGCACCTGCCCCAGCATCGCCGCCCGCTGCTCGGCTTCCGTCAGCCGCGCTTCGGCCTCCTCTTCGGCGGCCAGCTTCGCGGCCAGGGCCGCGGCAAGCTGCGCGCGCACATCTTCCGCCGACATGGCCTCCGCCGTGGCCGCCTCGTTCGCCGCCATCAAAGACGCGATCCGCTTGTCGCGCGCCTGCACATCTGCCTCCAGCGCCTCGACTTGTCGCCTCAAATCCGCGATCAGATCGGCATTCTCCACCGCCTCGTTCTCGGCGGCGGTCTTGGCCGCCAATGCCTCGGCCAACCGCTCTTCCAGACTTGCCGCGGTCTGCGCCACCTCGCCGCTTTCCTTACTCAAGGCGGCCAGTTCCGCTTCGGTCTCGCTCAGCCGAAGCTGCAACTCCTCGGCCCGCACCGTCTCGGCCTCCATATCCGCCAGCGCCTGCGCCAGTTCCGCCTCGACAGAGTTCAACTGAGAGCGGGTCACCTCCTGTCCGCTCTCGGCCTCCGTCAACGCGGCTTCGGCCTCCTGCTGCGCCATCAGCGCCGCCGCCAGCCGCACGTCCAGATCCTCCTGCGCGTCCTCGGCCGCGGCCAGCATGGCCAGCGTTTCCTCGGCTTTCCTGCGCTGTTCCTCCAGCGCCAGCGTCATCGCCGTCAGCTCCGCATCCGCGTTTTCCAAACGATCACGCAGCGCCTCCGCCGCAGCCGCCTCGGCCAGCCGCGCCTTCTCTTCGTCCGACAATTGCGCCTGCAAATCCTCGACCTGCGCGGTCAGCTCCGCCTGCGCCGCCTCATCCGCCTCGGCCTCGCCGCGCAATTCCGCGATCATCGCCTCCAGCGCATCGGCCTGCGCCGCCGCCAACCGTGCGGCTTCTTCCTGCGCATCGATCTCGTCGCGCAAACCCGCCAATGCCAGCTGCAGCTGCTCCTGCTCGCTCAGCAACTCTTCGCGCTGGCCTTCCAGGTCCGCAATCGTGCCAAGGTTTTCGTCGCGCTGCGCCAACAGCCCCGCCACCTGTTCCTCGAAACTGGCGATCCGGGCCTCTGCCTCGGCGATCTGCGATTCCTGTGCCGCGATCAGCGCCGCCTGCTGTTCCTGCCGTTCCCGCGCATCGCCCAGCGTCGCGGTCAGCGCACCCACCCGCTCGGTCAGCGTGGCGTTGCGGTCCTGTTCCAACCCCAGCGCCCGGCTCAGCGCCGCCACTTCGGACGACAGCTCGTCCAGCCGGCTTTCCTGTCCGCTGATCGTCTCGCGCAAAACGAACTGCACCACCATGAAGATGGTCAGAACGAACATCAGCACCAGCAGAAGGCCCGTCATCGCATCCACGAATCCCGGCCAGATAGAGGCCTGGAATCGTGCGCCGGTGCGCCGTGACAGGGCCATCGCCTAGCTCCCCTGCTCCCGCTCGGTGCGGCGCAGTGCCCGTGGCGCCGCATCGCTTCGCCCATGGCTCGACGCCAACTGCCCGATCGCCCGCGACAGCGAATTCAGGTCGGTGCGCAACTCGCTCATGCTTTCCTGCCGCCCGGCGCTGATTTCCTCCAGGATGCGCAACATCTGCACGTCGATCGACCGCAGCCGCATCCGGCTTTCCGCGTCGATCCCACCGCTCTCGCCCTCGTGGCTCGCCATCTGCCGGATCAGCTCTTCCTGCCCGTCCGCCACCCGCGACAACGCGTCATGCAGAGGCGCGCTATCGGTCAGACGCGCGGTCAGCTTCTCCATCGAATCCGCCAGAAGCCCCAGCTTTTCGTCCACCATCGCGCGGCTTACGTCGGATTGCGTCAGCATCAGCTGCAGGCTCTCCATCTGCTCGCCCATGTGGTCGACGACGCTGGCCATCACGCCCGCCTCGCTGCCGCCCTCGCCGTCACCCGACGCAAGACCGACCCGCGTGATCGTCGACATCCACTCTTCCAACTCGCGGTAAAACCGGTTCTGCCCGTGCCCCGCGAAGAGCTCCAGAAGGCCCACCACCAGCGACCCGGCAAGGCCCAGGAGCGAACTGGCAAAGGCCACGCCCATGCCGCCCAACTGCGATTCCAGCCCGGTCATCAGGCGGTTGAACACGTCCACGCCTTCCTCGCCGTCCTGCGGGGCCAAGCTGCGGATCGTGTCCACCACCGCCGGCACCGTCGTGGCCAGGCCATAGAACGTCCCCAAAAGACCGAGGAAAATCAACATGCTGGTGATGTAGCGCGTGATCTCCCGTGCCTCGTCGATCCGCTGTGCCACCGAGTCGAGGATCGACCGCGCCGAGCCCGACGCGATCTTCATCCGCTTGCCGCGCTGCTTCAGCAGGGTCGCCAGGGGTGCCAGCAGCAGCGGCGCCTTGATATCCTGGGGTGTTTCCCGTTCTTGGACAAACCCCTCGATCCAGCGCACCGAACCGATCAGCTGGTACATCTGCCAGAAACAGGCCACCACCCCGATCACAAAGACGAACAGGATGAACCCGTTCAGGTACGGGTTGGCCTGGAACACCGGCAATACCCGCGGCAGCGCGAAGAACGCGCCAAGCCCCGTCAGGGCCAGCACGATCAGCATCAGCGTGATCTGCCTCACGGGGTGTGAAAAGTTGGGCTCGACCTCACGGTCCGGCTGGTCCATCTGGACGGCTCCCGGCGCGGTTATTGTTTGGCGACACCCTACGCGTTAACCACTTTGAAGCCAAGGTTTTAAAGCGTTTTCCGCACCGTCGCCGCAGGTTTGCTCAGACCCCGATCCCCTTCACCCGCCGCACCAGCCAGTCCAGTTCGGGATCAACGATGCCCAGCTCCTCCAGATGCGCGACGGTCTGGAAAAGATACTCGTGGTTCGGCCCCCGCCCGCCATGCGCGCGCGCGATGATCCGGGCCTGTTCCTCCAGGTCCAGCCCGCCGCAATACTGCACGTGATCGGCGTCGATGACATAGGTCAGCGCCCGCACCTGCCGCCCGTCGCGCAGCATGATGTCCAGCTCTTTCTCAAGATAGGCCGCCGACACCAGTTCCCGCTCGCGCAGATAGGCCAGCACCTTGTCCTCTTCGTCCTCGTGCACCGCCAGCGCCACACCCCGGCACAGCGCATCCGGGCTTTCGTCCAGCGCCAGCACAAGGCCGGGGTTCTCCTCGGTGCCGCGGTGGTGGATCGAGCGCATGCAGAAGCTGCGATGATAGCCCGGCAAGGCGGCCAGCACGCGCTGCACCGGCGTGAAGCCGGGGTTCCACACCAGCGACCCATAGCCGAAAACCCACATCGTCATTTTTCCGCTCCTTGCGCTTTCCCCTGCCCCCTAATCACTTTAAATACCACTCGGCAAGGGCTCGGAAGAAGGCTGATAGGCAGATGCGCGGCATGTTGATCCTGATCGTGGTGGCGGCCCTGGCATGGTCCGTCTACTGGGCCGTCGGCTCCACCGGCGCGACCAAGGCGTTCGAGGCGTGGTTCGAGGGCCGTCGCGCCGATGGCTGGGTGGCCGAGTATTCCGACCTCACGACCCGCGGCTTCCCCAACCGCTTCGACACCACCTTCACCGATGTCAGCCTCGCCGACCCCGACACCGGCCTTGCGTGGGAGGCACCGTTCTTCCAACTCTTCGCGCTCAGCTACAAGCCCAACCACATCATCGCCGTCTGGCCCGATCATCAGCTGGTCGCGACGCCCCGGGCCAAGTACGACGTGACCAGCACGGACATGCGCGCCAGCCTTGTTACCCGCGCCGCGCCGGGCCTGCCGCTGGATCGCCTGACCCTGACCGCCGAAAATCTCGCCATTCAGCCTGACACCACCGTCCAGCCGACCACCGCCGACAGCCTGACGCTCGCCGCCGAACGCTCGACCGCCGCCGACAGCAGCTATCGCCTGGGCCTCAACGCCGACGGGTTTACCCCTGCGCTTGACTGGCGGGTCAAGGTCGATCCCGGCGACACCCTGCCCGACTCGCTCGAGGCGCTGTCGGTAGACATGACCGTGGCGTTCGACAAGCCCTGGGACCTCTCGGCGATCGAGGACGCCCGCCCCCAGCCCCGCCGCATCGAGCTCAAGCTGGCCGAAGCCCGCTGGGGCCGGCTGGAATTGCAGGCCGCGGGCGAGGTCACGGTCGACGCCGCCGGCATTCCCACGGGCGAAATCACCGTCAAGGCGCGCAACTGGCGCGACATCCTGCGCCTCGCCGTGGACAGCGGCGCGCTGCCACAGGGCTTTGCCGGCACGCTCGAAGACGGCCTCGCGCTGGTGTCGCAAATGGCCGGCAACCCCAAGACGCTCGACATTCCGCTGGGTCTGCGCGATGGCCGCGTTCTCTTGGGCCCGGTGCCCCTCGGCCCCGCGCCAGTACTGCGCCTGCGCTAGGCGGCGTCTGCATTTAGCTGATCCACGCCATAGCGCAGGCCAGGTCTACGAAGGCTTTGAACGAGGTGACCGA
>NZ_JASHIN010000020.1:0-82835 GCF_030733705.1 Roseovarius sp. MMSF_3298 | reverse complement strand
TGAAGCCGGATGCGGGCAGCGACGAGACGCACGAGTTCGGCGCGGGCATAGGTGTTGAGCGCGATGCTTTCCTGCACATCTTCGGTCGTGGAAATCCGCTCGACGATGTCCGCAATGCGCAGGGAGGCCTGCCGGATCGCAGCGGGCGAGTTGTTGCCATAGAAGGCTGCGCCATGCCCGGTGAGCGAGAGGTTCGCATTGGCGAGAAGCGCAGGATCGATCGTGCCGAGCGCGTCGATCCCACCGATGCGGCTCAGATAGAGATTGTAGCGCTCGGGGATGACCTGGACGTAGTGTTGGGTCTCGGCGAAGGGTGGGACGCCGCCATATTCGAACACCCGGCCGGGTCCGGCGTTATAGGCCGCGAGCGCGTTGATGATGTTTCCGTCGAAGGTGCTGAGTTGGGCGGCGAGATAGCGCGCGCCACCATGCACCTGCAGGTAAGGGCTATCATAGTATTCTGGATTGATGCCGAGATCGCTCGCGGTACCGGGCATGATCTGGGTGAGGCCGAAGGCGCCGACCGGAGAGCGCGCTCGAATCGTGAAGCGGCTTTCCTGCCAGATGAGCGCCTGCAAAAGGGCGCGCCATTGCACCGAAGAAAGGCCCGCGCGGCCCACGCCTGCAAACCCGCCGGTCTCCTGGGCCACGCGGATGATGAGCTGCTCGATGTTTTCCGCCGCATCCCCGAACATCTGCGCACCGCCGGGATTGGGATCGATCTCACCCGTGCCATAGACCGCCTCGACGGACCGCGCCGGATCGCCGCTGCCGCTCTCCAGGCTCGAGACCATCGCTGGCAGGCCCTGACCGCCAAAGCTGGTCTGGGCATCGAGGATGCGCTGCAGGGTGGCCAGTTGCTCGCGTTCGATCTCGGCGATGAGTTCGCGCACGGCAAGTTTGTCGGCCTGGACAGAAAGGTCGGCCTCGCGATCGCCGGTCTCGACGATATCGCGCGCGGTCAGCCTGCTGTCATTGGTAGGCACGCCTTGGGCGAGACAAAGACCGGGCATCAGGCAAAGCGCGAGGATATGGGGCAGCTTAGACCTCAACGTCACCCTCCGGCGCGCCAAGAGGTGTGTAGGTGCAATCCTGCGCGACGGGTGCTGTCGAGGCGAAGAAAGCGAAGCAATTGGCCTGCGGTTCCTGGTACTGGGCGCAGGAGGCCAGCACGCCGAGTGCGGCGACAAGCAAAAATGTGCGGATCATGAAAGCCTCCAGAAGTCGGGACGGTCGCGGTAATCAGCGCCGACGAGCGCCTCGCCTTTTTCCATTCCGCCGAGAATGGTGAGATTGGGCCCGAGCGCGCTCAGATCGGCATCGACGACGATGGACCCCTGGTCATCGCGGATAAGCGCAAGGCGGCTGTCACTCCCAGTGTTGAGAAGCACATCGAGTTCCTTCTCGTAGAGGTTCAGCATCGCGTAGTCGGACGCATGGGCGCGGATATTGGGCAGCAGGATCTGCGTCGGCACCGCCTCGACGATGGTCTTGCCCGTGCGCGTGCGCTCCAATTGGCTCGCATATTGCGTCATCATCACCGCGACGGTGTTCTGCTTGCGCGCGGTCACGAGCCAGTTGGACAGCCGCTCGGCAAAATACGCGTTGTCGAGCGCCTTCCAGGCCTCGTCGATGACGATGATCGTGGGGCGGCGGTCCTCGATTTCGCGCTCGACCCGGCGGAAGAGATAGGAGAGGACGGCCATCCGTTCTTTCTCGGCCTCGCTGTCGAGAATGCCGGTGAGATCGAAGCCGACTACATCGCCCTTGAGCGAAAACGTATCTTCCAGCGTCTGCCCGAAGATCCAGCCGTAGCGGCCCTCTTCCGTCCATTCGAGCAAGCGCTGATGCAGATCGCCGCCATCATCGGTCGAAACAAAGAGGGATGCAAAATCCCGCCAGTTCCGCAGGGCCGGGTTCGTGGCCTGCGCGTTCTGGCGCACCACTTCCTGGATGCGGTTGGTCTGTGCCGGCGTGAGCGGCTTGTCGGCGCGATAGATCAGGGTGGCGAGCCAGTCCGAGAGCCATGCCGTGCCGCGCGCATCTGTCTCCGTCCAAAGCGGGTTGAGGCCTGTGGGTTGGCCGGCGTTCAGAAACGCATAGCGCCCGCCATTGGCGCGGACCGCCATCTCCATACCGAGACGATAATCGAAGACGAAGATCCGCGTCCCTGCTCGACGGGCCTGTGTCATGAGGAATGCCGAAAGCACCGACTTGCCCGAGCCGGGCCTGCCCATAATCAGGGTATGCCCGCTGGTCGGTTCTTTCTCGGGACTGCCTTGCTCGTGATAGGAAAATCGATAGGCGCTCTGCTCGGGCGTGGGCAGATAGGTGATGACCTTCCCCCAGGGGGTTTTCTGAGCAGGCTTGCCAAGCTGCGTCCGGTGAAACGCCGCGAAATCCGCGAAGTTGCGGTTGGTGATGGCACTGGCACGCACGCGCTTGGGCTGGTTGCCAGGATGCTGGCTCAGGTAGTGGGCCTTGGCCGCGACCCGCTCGCCGATCATCTTCACGCCCTCAGTCGCGGCGGCATTGACGATCTCGGCGCTCAGCGTCTGCAGCTCGTCCAGCGTGTCACAGAAGATGGTCACGACCATGTGGTGCTCGCCGAAGCTTTGGCGCTTGGCCTCCAGATCATCGGCGGCGATGTCGAGTGCTTCCATCAGCGAGAGGGCGGCGTCCTGGCTGGCCTGCATCTGGCGCTTTTGCCGCTTTATGCGACCCGCCATGAGGTTCGAATTGATCGGTGTGAAGGAATGGGTGACGATCATGTCGACCGGCAGGTTCAGCATGTCAAACATGGTGCAGGAGGTGGCCTCGGAATATTCCCCGATGGTGAAACTCTTGCCGTAACGATGCCCCACGACGCCTTCGGAAAGCTCGAAGTGATCTCGCTGAAACGTCACGCGGGTGTTGGCGACGTTGAAGGACAGGAAGCCGAAGGTGTTCGCCGGATAAAGCGGCAATTCCTGGCCGGTATTCAGCGCGCCCAGAAGGCCGATCAACTCGCCAGACTTTGCCGAAAGCACACGCGGGTTCAGCTCCGTCAGGCCCGACACGAACACATTCACAGCCTCGCCCAATCGGCGAAGGCGCTTTTCGGTCGCTTCCTTGAGGCGATCCGGGGCACTGCGGCTCAGGAAAGGCAGGACGCTTTTCGGGGGCGGGCGGTGGATGACCGTGAGCGTCAAGGTTTTGTCGCGCAGGCCGCTGGTCTCGAGTTTCGTGCGCCAGAGCCGATCTACTTCGCCCGCGAAGCTTTCCTCGCGCACGGGCTCGAGGTCCGGGATGATCGCCTTGGAGACCTTGTGGACGTAGTAGCTGAACTCCGGCCCCAGCTGCGCGATGATCCGGGCAAAAAGGGCGGTCACCTTGTCGAGATAGGCATCGTCTGTCGTGTAGCTATTGACCCCATCGAGCCGGATGCACTGGAAAAGCTCGTTGACCCGCGTCCGCACGGTGCGGTCATCGACTAGGCTGACGTAAGGAAGCATATGCGCGAGGCGGGTTTCGCGCGCATACCAGTCCGGCGTCATCGTACGGTGATCGAAGGCTTCGTCACGGGGCATAGCTGTCCCCGCCGTGAATACTGCGATTCCGGGTGGGTGGTGTTTCCTGCAGCGCCGTCATCATCACGTCGATGAAACGCGGATCCCAATCGGCGGCCTTCCAGAGCACCGGGTAGAGCAGAGCGGTCCCGCCCAGTATCGCGATATGCTGGACCCAGACGAACAGGAGCACTGAGCCGAAAAGCCAGACCATCGCATACATGATGGGCAGGCCCAGAAGCTTGGGCGGGCGCACGAGGCCGAGAAAAAGGGGCGAGCGCTCAGCCATGGAAACCCTCAGCCACCAAAGACCGCGGCAACGATGGTGGGAGCCGCAGCGACCCCGGCGATACCGACAAGCACCCAGAGCGCCTGGCGCAGATCGATGATGTTGAAAAACCAGCTTAGAAAGACGCCTAGAACGGCGAGCGTGGCGATGACAACGCCGAGCGGCCCGGTCAGCGCATCGACGATACCCTGCAAGAGGCTCTGGATCGGGGAGAGATCGATGCTTTGCGCAAGGGCAGGTTCGGCAATGAGCAGGAAGAGGGCAAAGCTTGGGATGAATAAGCGTGATATATGCTTCATGAATTTGATCCTTCCAATCGGGCCACGATGGCCATGACACGGGCCACGTGGTTCTGGGTTTCTCGGTAGGGGGGAATGCCGCTGTACTGGCGCACTGCATCTGGGCCGGCGTTGTAGGCAGCCAATGCGAGGGAGGTATCGCCAAAGGCTTCCAGCATCATCGCGAGGTAGCGGGCAGACCCGTCGAGGTTCTGAAGTGGATCGCGAGGGTCAACACCGAGGTCCCGCGCCGTCGCGGGCATCAATTGACCGAGGCCAATGGCACCCGCACTCGAGACTGCATCCTGACGATAGGCGCTCTCGACTTCGATATTGGCGCGATAGAGGGTCAGCCAATCGCGAACCGAGAGCTCCGCGCGGCGCAGCCCGGGATGTCCGGCATAGCGAAGGCCAGTGTCCTCGATGGCCGCGAGAACATTTGCACGGGGCAGGGGGGCAGGCCGCAAGAGGACAGCCATTTGAACGTCTTCCGGCTCCGTGTCCTCGTCACCAATGATTGCGAGATGATCTGTGGCCGAGCCTTGACCGATGCCGTCATTGTAGTTGCGGGAAAAACTGTTCTGGGAGCGCGACGGGGTCAGAGAGCCATCGCTCTCCATGACCAGTACCATCTGGGCAGAGGTGGGACCCGCCAGAAACCAGAAAAGGAGAAGGCAGCTAGCTGCTGCCTTTGTTGATCGCAGCCAGCTTTTGCGTGGTCCGCTGACCTTTTTCGAGTGGCACATCTGCGTGGGTGAAGCCGATCCCCATGAGGAAGGACACCACGCCGGTGATCGTCTTGAACTCGCGGATCTTGATGTCGTTATAGGTCGTCCGGGTGCGGGCAGTAACCAGGAGCTTCTCCTCGCCCTCGTCAGACACAACGCGCATGATCCAGACCCCATAGTAGCTGGGGCCCTTCTTGTGTGCCGACTCCTGGCAGAGGAGTTCAGCGCTGTAACCACTTTCCACGAGTTCGCGGAAGCGTGCCTCCGTAACCACATTTGGTGCTTCGATGTCCCAGCTCATGGCCTGGCTCACGCTCTCTACAAAGGCGCAACCCCAGGCATTCTTACTTGAAGCCCAGAGTTACGATAGTATATTTACGTCCGCAAGGTATAAAAACGTTACAGCGGCCGATTTTCGGTTGCGCAGGTATTAGGCACGTGCGGTGGTATCATTCAAGGAATTAAGGGGTTTGGGTGCCGCTGGATCATCGCTCTCGCGGTTGTTATCCGCCGCAATTTTCTCAGCATTTCTTGCCGGTTCCGCTGCCGCAGAAACTTGCATTGCGCCACAACCTCCCTTCGTTCCTGGCGATCCAGAGGCGGCTCGAGAGTACAGCGACATCATTCGAAGCGACTTCGAACTCTATATTCGCGATATCGAGCAATATTTCCGTTGCCTCGATGACGAACGGGCAAGGGCCTTCGAGGAAGCGCGCGAGGTCAGTGCGGCATATGGACGGTTCTTGAAATTGATCGCGCCATGATTCGAGCCATGCCTCTCTGGCAGCATCAGTATCTTGGTTTAAGAAGGTCCATGGGCTCTGTGTCCAGCGCCGCTGCGATGGCCTCGATCATGTCGATCGTCGCCGCATGTTTTGCATTCTCGATCTTGCCGATATAGCCGCGATCAATATCGGCTATGTGTGCAAGCATTTCCTGGCTGATCCCCTTGGAGCGGCGGATCTCCTGAATGTTCAAGCCAAGTTGTATCCGCAGCGTCATGCCATAGGCAGAGCCACGATGTAGAACATTTCACCACGCAATATATTCTACAATCGGCTTTCCGGCTATTGCCTTTCATAAAAAACTTGTGGAATTGGCATGCGCCGCCGCATAGGGCGAGAGAAGTTAATATCATACAAGCCAGGGTTGGGCTGTCGTCAAGCAAAGCGAAGGTGCGTCAAACACAACCGCAGGGAGCCAGTTGAAAAAGCGATACGTTTCCTGAAATTCTTGAGCCACTGCGGAAAGGGTGCATCCGGCGCACTGATCTTCCTAATAGCGATTAATCAGACTGGAGGACGGGCCAAGGTCAGCGAAAGGCCTGTCGAATCCACAAGAGTGCAGTGTGAGAGATGCATGGAACCAACGCAGAAGGTATGGTGATCGCCCGGCTCATTGGCGAAGACTCTGAGAAAACCGTTGCTTGGTTGTATCGCTGGGAAACCGGCGGGCTAGGGTTGCTCTGGACGAGTACGAACCGGCGGGTTGCTTACATCGACAGGCGCATCGAACCGGAGGTCCTAACGCAGGCAAGAACCGTTGGTGATCTGAAAATCGCAGACTTTCTAAATGCACTTCCAGTGAGCGAACCCGAGGCTCGCTAAAGGATGGATCGACCGCGTGAAATTATAAACTATTGTATATTTACGGTGACAAAAGTATATAAGCGCCTAGAGTTGTTGTGGTTTCAAAACTCGGAGCGCGCAGGTGATTCCAGCACTGAAAATGATCGCCGTTGTACTCATCTCGGCTTTGGGGATTTCGTTTTCCCTGTTGCCGAACCGTGCGACGGCGCAAAGCTATCCGATCGATTGTGCAATTCTTCTTTGTCTTTCTGGTGGTTGGCCTTCGTCCGAACCATGCGCACTGGCTCGTGCTGAGTTCATTCGCAGGATAACACCGTGGCCTGTAGAGCCGCCGCTGCAGATCTGGCGTTGTCCGATGGGCGCCTCGTTCGAACCCGAACCAGGTCCGGCAACAGGTCTGGAGGTTCTAGAGGCCCGCTCGAAGCTTGAGGACCTTCGCCTTATTCGATCCCCGCTGAAGGCTGCGCGGGTTCGATCGCAGCTTGGGGTTTTCTCGCGCGGGGCGGCCTTGTTGCACGCGGTGGGTGCCGAAAGTAGTTCCCTCCGGTTGGTTCAGGATCGTGCCGATATCGACATCGGTGGACCGGAATTCGATTTTGTGCGGTCCATTCGAGTCTTCGATGTACGCTACGCGTCACAAAGGCTGGTCGGCGAGGGCGAAGTTTGCAGGCGCTATGCAAGTGTCTATCTCGGTACGTATGGTCGCCAAGGTGGCTTTTCATGGCACGTTTCTTCTCCGGAGGCACTGCCCTCAGCTCACTCCGGACTGGAAGGCTGGGGAAAAAACTGCCCGCAGATTTCCAACCGGTCTGTCTTTGTGGATTGGCGGGACTTCGACGGTAACTACGGGTTTGAACAGGTCGCGTATTAGCGTCGTTCGCCTCGCTGCTTGCTGATTGAGGGACGTCTACCATGTGGGAGTTGTCGATCCTTGGGCGACGCAAGAGTTACCAACAGATTCTGGGGATAAGTCGCGCATAACTTGACACTTATAAGTTGTAAGCCCAGAGCACTTAAGCCGAAACTTTTGGCGCGATGAAAAAATAGGCAAAGGTGTCGGAAACTTTCCCAAGGCAATAGAGTCAATGAATTTTTCGAGCTCAGAAGTCTCTGGGTTTCCAAGTGTGCACCAACTCGCGTGGCGCATCTTCGGTGATGAACTCCCCTTCAAGTTGGTAGGCTTGGCCGCCTCCTTCATGATCAGCGTGTCCAGTGTCAGATCCGATACAGCGCGTCTCAGCTGCTCATTCTCCTTCTGGAGCCGCTTCAGTTCCTTCAATTGATCTACGCCCATTCCGCCATTCTGCTTGCGCCAGTGATAGTAAGTCTGTTCAACAAAGCCGATCTGTCGGATCGCGTCGAGACGGGACATGCCCTGTCCCAACAGCACCTCAACCTGCCGTAACTTCGAGACAATCTCTTCGGGCTTTGGTCGCCTGTTTGCCATTCTCGGTCCTCCATTTCCTAAACATAGCGGTGGACCAGTTCAGTGGGGGAGGCTCAGTCTCGATGGCCTCCGCCTTAGAGGACCAAACGGCGCCAAGGACGAGTTGCACCTCGCAGCAACAGTCCAGAACCTCCGCCAACTCGCCAAGCTCAGACCAATTCCGGTGTGAAGAGCCGGGCAGAAAGCGTTCGCCTATCAGCGCGAACAAAATCCCCGGGCGACTTTTTAAACAGCATATCCGCACAGCGGACCTTGGTGCTTGGTGCAGCTAAGTACTGGATAAAGCCCAGGGTGACGAATGCTGCGCCTTTCAAGAATGTCCGGTGTTCTGGAGTAAGACCGCAAGGTGTTTGCTGCAGGCTGATGTGTCGGAGCTGCACGACATGCGGCGGCTGAATGGCCGCCGCAAAGAAAGAGGCTCTCGGATCAGAAGGGCTCTATATTGACCCAATTGGCTTCGCCATCAGCGATATGCCGCGCGATGTCCTGTTGCCACTTCTTCCGCGCGCCTTCGTGGACGAATGTATAGAGTTTTCCATCCACGATCTGGGTAACGTTGGGATCACCCGGCCGCTTGTAGCCCTGCGATGCAGCCCAGGCACAATAGGCGTCGAACTGTGGGGCATAAGCCGCCGGCTCCGCCTTGAAGGCGTCACGGTTCTCTTCGGTACTAAAGTACCAGACGGCCCCATTCCAAAGATGATAGAACTTCGCTTGGCCTTGTGCGGGTGCGTCCTGCGAATGAGCCACAGGATCATTACCTGCGAAAGCAATCCCGAGTGTGTTGGCGGCGCTTGCGGGGAAAGCGGCGAACGAGCCTATCGCAATTGCGATAGCTGCAAAGTAATTTTTTGTCATTTGAGGTAGTCTCCAATTTAAATCAGCCGGTTCGTGGCATGCCGTCAATGTTCCAGAACCTCGGCGAAAACTTAAATGACTATTGCTCAATTAGAATTGAGATGACGTTTGCTCAATTCCAGATGAGTGAAACTATTCGCATCCGCGAGCGCGCTTGTCTTTCATCGCTGTTGAGGCCGACCGTTTATGCCCGCTCGCAATTTCCAAATGCAGCCGTCGGGGCATCCATCGCGAAAGCCTGCTCCGTCCGCACAGCGGACCTCGGAGGGAAGTGGGAGCTTCGCTGGTACGGTGAACGGCGGCTCCGAGCCCAAACCTTCCGAATGGTAAAAAGCCGCTAAATAATCCGTTGCTCAAGCTCGGCAGGATCGGCAACGTCGACACGCCAGAAGGCGCGCGCTTCGGCCGGGAGCTTGGCCAAAACGCGCTCGAAGTCTCTTCCGTTGGTGCAGCGCCGAACCGCCCATGCCGTCGCCTCAATCGCGTTGTGCGGCGTTAGGTTGTGGTTCACCCGCACCTCCTTGACTTCCGAGATGAGCGTCTCTCGGTCGTCAAACGCCGCGCGAGGCTCCGTAACATCCCAGTTTTGAAGAAAGATCGCGCGAAGCACGCTTGGCAAGATACTTGCGAAGTTCAAGCCCTCCTGAGCGGTCAGACGACGCCGGAACACCTGAAAGACCGCATCGACCGCCGTGTAAGCCATGTTATCTGACTCGAGGGACATGCGCTCTTTCACGTCATCGAGGAAAGCCCGCCATTCTTTGGAGGCGTGCCGATATGTCCACGGCATTGGCATGGGTCACTGGTTCCTTTGGCGGCATCGTCGCCGACACTCTTATCTAACTCCCCGGTATTTGTCGAAGAAACCAACAGCAGCTTTGTCCGCACAGCCGACATTCACGCAGCTTGCGGCGGACGTCTGGAAGGAGCCCATCCCTGCCTGAATATTATTGGGTGGGAGACGGCCTTGCCTCGCAAGATTGCCTTAATCATGTCAGTTTCAATACCTAAAAAAACCGATTATCTTGGAGTTGAAAGCATCATGTTCATAGTGTCACTTCGCGGAAGGTTTGGAACCATAATTGCGGTTCAACTCTGTCTGCTTTCTATAGCATTGACTGTTGTTCTTTTCAGCTCATCCATTTTGGGGCTTCAATTGACAGCGGTTGCTGCATTTTTGGTGGGATCATTTTTGACCTTGGCACATATGGGCCGGAACAAGGAAAAACTGATCTTTAACAGTCAAGTGAACCGAGAGTTTGCATATCCGCCTGCGTCCAAGAAAGAGAAATGGATGGCGTGTTATCAGTGGACGCAGGTTATCTTCTTCTTCTGCGGAGGTCTCTTGGTAGCTTTATCAGGAAAGGATAAAATCGCTCACCCAACCGGAGTAATTGCTGTCGGCTTTTTCCTTGGATGCCTTAGTGTGATAGATGTCATTCATCGACTTTCCCGCAAGCGCGACCACTAACTCCACGCTTTTGCTGTCGGGCTGAATCTGATCGCGCTGCACGCGACTTTCACCGCGTCGCAGACCTTGGACCGTCTCGGGGGCCTGGCAGGTACGGCAGCGCAAATCGGAACAAAAGCGGCGGGCATTCAGTTCAACCCGCATTAGGCTCAAGCCAAGGGACAGCAGAATAAAGTAGACCCACGCGTACATTGGATACGCGTTTTTCCTGACGTTCGTTTTGGGTGTTGTGCTCGTAGCAGAGTGACTTGTCGCTCACACTGGCAATTTACAGGCAGTCTTGTGGCTATTTGTGCCTTTCACTCGGTTGTTCCACGCCAACGGACAGCAGCTCTTTCGCCGTTCCCCACTTTGCGAAATACCTCCTGGCTTCGTCATTTAGGCCGTATTGCGCCGCGTAGGCAGCAAGGACCCGCTCTGCTTCTTCCAGTCGTTCTTTGGTCATCTGCAACCCTCCTGAGCAGGGAGTGTCGCATCAAAAAGTTAATAAACCGTTGCTACGACGCAGATTGGCCGAGCACCTCGCCAAGCGGAAAGAACTTTGGGAAGCGCGGGCGAATAACGCGCGGAATCCGCGCGAAACTCCGGCGCGTCCGAAAGGTTCCGCAGGCGAGACGGAGACAACCACCGGGGTTTCACGCCGTAGGGTTCAAGAGGCGGTGTCGCCCGCGCCTATGCGCAAATCCCGTCAGCGCGGGCCATTCAAAGTGCACGTGAACTATAAATTAAGCCAGAGTTAGCGCAAAATCACGGCGCTGAATTCGCACGTTGACGTCTCCAAGAATAGCGCAGATCCTGAGGGCGGGAGGATAGTGCTATGGAAAGAAACCGTGTGCACCTTGAGGGCCGATCCCTTGATCTTCTTCGAAAGATCAAATCTGGCGGTCAGCCATATTTCGATAGAACGAAAGTGGAGCCTTTAATCGACTGCGGTCTCGTCAGAATCGGCGAATTCGGACGCGTGGTGATCACGAGGTATGGCTCCAAGTTTCTTGATTCGAAAAAACTCGTAAGTTGATGGCGTCCAACCTGTTGGTCATCCAGCGGTCTGGCGTATCCGAAACGGATAGGCTTGCAATTAGTCTATTCGGGTCTGTTGCATTAACCTCTTCGATTGCGCAGGTTCCGCGTGTTGTTGATGATGGGGGAGCCGATGGCGCAGCGCAAGAACCCGTTCAAGCGGCATCGGTTTCCGCGAGAGATCATCCTTTTGGCGGTGCGCTGGTACTGTCGTTATCCGCTGTCGTGCCGAGACGTCTGCGACATGCTGGGCGAGCGCGGGGTGACGGTCGACGCCTCCACGATCCACCGCTGGGTCAGGAAGTTCGGCCTCGAGATCCGCGAACGGGCCTACAGTGGTCATCGTTCCTGGCGTGGGTTGCAATGGCATGTCGATGAGATCGACATCCGCGTCGGCGGACGCTGGTGTTATCTATGGCGCGCCGTCGATCAGTTCGGCCAGTTGATCGATTTTCGGATAACCGCGCGGCGAAATGCCAAGGCTGTAAGAGCCTTCTTGCGGCAGGCCCGAGAGACGGTACGACTCTACCACCCGCTGACGATCGTCACTGACAAGGCGCACAGCTATGCGAAGGTGATCGGTGAGATCAATGACCGGCTCGGGCCGGAGGATGTGATCCGGCACGTCGATCGAAAGTACCTGAACAACCGGATCGAGAGCGATCATGCTGCCCTGAAGCAGCGACTGCGACCGATGCGTGGTTTCCGAACCATGGCCGGAGCGAAGGTTGCCCTCGCTGGGATCGAAACCTTCCGCACGATCCGAAAGGGCCAATTCGAGAACTGCAAGACCGGAGTTGCAAACGAGATCGACTTCGTCGCCAAGCTCTTCCCGGAAGCTGCCTGAAGGATGGGGTTCCGCCTCCTAGTGTGCGGCTCTCATGTTAATGCAACAGACCCAATAAAAGCATAGGCTTATACAGCTTTCCTCGATCGCTTGCACTTCCATGCGAATTGCCCGATGGTCGTGCCGGAGACGGGGATCGTGGTTGCAGGGCACCATGACATTCGCGGATCACCAGGGAGGAGACATCGCAGTGGTTCTGGTGCGTGCAATCGACGGCTTGAACGAAATAGTCGGCAGGATCGTCTCTGTTCTGGCCATCATATTCGCGGCAATCATCATATATGATGTTGTTTTGCGCTACGTATTCAGCGAGCCGACACGCTGGGCCTTTGATGTTTCCAAGCAGTTATTCGGCTTCTATTTCGTGCTGCTCGGGGGATACGCATTGCGGCACAATGCGCATGTCCGTGTCGACATCCTGACAGAAAGATTTGGCCACAATGCGCAGCGTATCGTGAGCGTTCTGGGTTATGTAATCTTCTTCTTCCCTTTCGCGTGGGTCTTTCTGACCCGGTCTTGGGAGTTCGCCATGCGCTCCTGGTCGCAGGGCGAAGTGACATACGGCGCCATTCAGATGCCAGTCTATCCACTCAAGATGGCCATGTGCGTGGCAGCGGGGCTCTTGCTGCTTCAAGGGATCTCGGAGGTTCTGAAAATCATTTTCGACCGGCAGGAGGTCTCTGAATGAATCCCGAATTTATCGCGGTTCTGATGTTCGGCCTGCTGCTGGCGGGCTTGTTCCTAGGGCATCCGCTGGCATTCGTCCTGGGCGGCACGGCCGTGTTGACTGCGATAATCGCGGGCAAGCCGATGGTCTTGGGCATCGTCATCAACCGGATTTTCGGCGACGTTCTGGACAACTACACCCTTATCGCCATTCCGCTTTTCGTCCTCATGGCGCGGTTCCTGTCGGATTCAGGCGTAACGGACCGAATGTTCGAAACCCTGCGCCTTCTGCTCAGCCAGGTTCGGGGCGGACTTGCCCTTGCAGTCGTTTTCATCTCGATCCTTCTGGCCGCGACGACGGGCATTATCGGTGCCTCGATCACGGTTATGGGCGTCATGGCCCTGCGCCCGATGCTGCAATACGGCTACGCGCCTTCGCTCACCGCCGGGGTTATCGCCGCATCGGGCTGTCTCGGCATCCTCATACCGCCGTCCATCATGCTCATCCTGATGGCCAGCTATTCGCCACTGTCGGTGGGCGAACTCTTTGCTGGCTCGATGATCCCCGGTGTTATGCTCGGGCTCAGCTATGCCGTGTATGTCTACTTCATTTCCGTGATAAGACCGGACTTGGCCCCGGCGGTCGAGCCCGAAGAGAAGGTCGAACGCGCCACGCTCCTGCGTATGCTGGTGGTCGAGGCGCTGCCGCCGCTGGTTCTGATCTTCGGCATTCTCGGATCACTTCTGGCGGGTATCGCAACCGCGACCGAAGCGTCGGCCCTCGGCGCAGCATTGGCGCTCCTCATCGTCATTGCGCGTGGCCGGTTCCGGCTTGGCAGTTTCTACGGCGCGATGCTCGAAACCGGGCGGACCTCTGCGATGATCCTCTTCATCGTGGTGGGGGCGACCGCGTTCACCGGCGTCTTCAATATTACCGGCGGTCTGCGAGCAACACAGGAGATCATCCGGACCCTGGACATGGAACCGTGGATGCTGATCACCATGATGATGGTGATCGTGTTCATCCTGGGCGCGTTCCTCGACTGGACCGGGATCGTGCTCTTGTCCTTCCCGATCTTCCTGCCCATCATCCAGGAAATGCCCGATGTGAACCTGTTGTGGTTCGTCGTGCTGATGGCGGTTGTCCTTCAGACCTCGTTCCTGACACCACCGTTCGGATATGCGCTGTTCTACCTCAGGGCCATTGCGCCCAAGGAATTGCGCACAGGCGCGATCATCCGCGGCGTTCTGCCGTTCATCGCGCTGATCGTGGTGATGTGTCTGCTCGTCGCCCTGTTCCCGGCCCTGGTCACATGGCTGCCGGACGTCCTCTATACCCAGTAACCTCAACCATGGAAAAGGGAGAGACCATGACTATGAAGGTGATAACATTTGCGGCCGCGGCCGCGACAGCGGTGGCCAGCCATGCCACGGCGCAGGAAAACTGGACGATGACCACCACCTGGCCCTCGTCTCTGGAACTGATCGAAACCGACAAGCACTTTGTCGACCTGGCCAACAAGCTGACGCAAGGCGAGCTGACCATCGAGTTCTTTGAGGGCGGAGCTCTCGTCCCCTCGGGCGAGGTGTTCGGTGCTGTCGAATCCGGCACGATCCAGGCCGGCGCAGACTGGCCCGGCTACTGGGCCGGACGCGACGCCGCCTTTTCGCCGCTGGCGACCACCCCCAGCCTCTTCAATGCTGTCGACTACGTGAACTGGATTCAGCAATGGGGCGGCGCAGAGCTCTATAACGAGATCTACGGACAATTTGAAATGGTCTACCTGCCTTACGGCGTGACCAACAACGAATCCGGCTTCCGCACCAACGAGCCGATCGTTAATCTGGAAGACCTGCAGGGCAAGCGCCTGCGTCTTTCCGGCCTGGAGCAAGGCAAGCTGCTCGAGCGGCTCGGCGGTAACCAGGTGTCGATGGCCGGCGGCGAAATCTATCAGTCGCTCGAGCGCGGCGTGATCGACGGTGCCGAGTTCTCGACTCCCAATGTCGACTGGTCGGGCGGCTTTCAACAGGTCACCCAATACTGGGCGACACCTGGCTGGCACCAATCGGCCTCCGTGTTCGGCGTGATGATCAACAAGACTGCCTGGGACGCGCTGAGCCCCGAGACCCAGGAGAAACTGCAGATCGCGGCAGACGCGACACTGCTGTGGTCGCTGGCCTTCACAGAAAAACGCGCCACTGAGGCCTATGCCAAGTTCGACGAAGCGGTCGAGATCAACCGCTATGACGACGAAACTCTGGAGCAAGTCCAGCAGATGGCGAATGAGGTGATCGTCGAGACTGCCTGCGAGAACCCGAACTCGGCCAAGGTCTATCTCAGCATGGTGGAATATCTCGAGGACTATGCCCAATGGCGCGACGCCTCCGCCCCGTTCAACCTCGGGCGCACGCCCAACGGCCCGGACGTTGCCGCACTGAGAGACTGCGCAGGCTGACTTCCTCGAATGGTGCTAAGTCGAATGCCCGCCACAAGGCGGGCATTTGCATTTGAGTGCACGGGACTGTTGCATTAACCTAGTTTGGCCCCAAATCGATCGAGATGATGCATAGATCCGTGACACATTTTGAAGAGTTGAGGATTTCTACACCTAAATATGGGCTGGAATCTTCGTCAATTGTCAGGACATTCAATTAATGCAACAGTCCCAGTTCATCCCATTAGCTCAGAGTCTGGAGGGCTATGGCAACTCCAAGGCGGGCACCCGGGCCGACGCCATGCCGAGCCGCAAGACAGGCTGACAGGTCTTCCGAGTGCCGAAGGGCAACATCGATCACGGGTTGGTAATAGCTTGTGAACACCGCTTGACCGAACCAGGCATCGGGGTCTAGAAACGGATCGCAGGCCTTGGCGGTGGCGCCGTATTGCGAGGCTGTTTCCCACAATTCGTTTCATGTCCTGGACGCCCGGACATCTCCTGCCCTGTTCGCGCCGGGCCTCTGGATTTATGGAGTGATGACCATGACGCATGTACTGACCGGATCGCGGGGTGCTGCAACCGGACCTCTCGTCGGGATGATCTGCATGGCGATGGCGATGCTGCTTCTGCCAGTGGGCGACACCTTTGCCAAGCTGCTGACCTCGCATTTGGGGGCGGTGGAAGTGACGACTGCGCGCCTGCTGGCGCAGGGCCTAGTGATGATGCCGATTGCTGTAGTGCTGCGGCATCGGCTGCGTGGTCCGATGTTTTCCCCCATCGTAGTGCTTTCGGGCGGCCTTGTCATGATAACGTTGACCAGTCTCGTCTGGGCGTTCTCCGTCATGCCCATCGCCACGGCCATTGCGATTTTCTTTGCCGAGCCGCTGATTTTGACATTGCTGGTCGGTCCGCTGCTTGGAGAGCGCGTTGGGCCGCGGCGTTTGGTGGCCGTGGGCGTCGGCCTTATCGGGGTGCTGCTCGTGGTGCGCCCCGGCGGCGACCTAGGGCTCGCCGCGCTGCTGCCGCTTGTGGCGGCGACGGCCTATGCGCTGAACATGATCGTGCTGCGCCGCGCGTCCGGTATCCGCTCGGGCCTGACCGTGCAGTGTGGCGCGACGGCGTACGCGTGCGTTGGCATGACATCCCTGTGCATTATCCTGGCTGCCGCCGGCTGGATCCAGCCAGACTTCGCAACGCTGCCGGATTGGGGTTGGGGTGCCATCGCCGCATCCGGTCTGTTCGCGGCTGTGAGCTTCATTCTGATTGCAGAGGCGTTCCGCCGTGCGGAGGCCGGTATGCTGGCGCCGTTCCAGTACCTGGAAATCATTGGGGCGACCATTGTCGGCTACATTGTGTTCGGTGACTTTCCCGACGAGTTGACGTGGGTCGGTGTCGCGATCATCCTGGCGTCTGGACTGTATGTCTTCTGGCGTGAACAGGTGCCTTCGAACCGGGGCAGCATCTTGCCGGGTCGTCGCAGAACACGCCGCATCCGGGTGCGCTGACCGCCACATTCATTGGCTCGGCCGGGGGGGCGGTGCCGGGCCATGGCGGTCTGCGCCGCAAACGTGTCATCTCGCTTGGATCAGGGCAATCTGTTCGCGGGCCTCTTCAAGGATATCCGCCACGATCTCGGCAGCGGGGCGGATGGCGTGTACGTCTCCAACGCACTGACCGGCAAAGAGTGCGAGTTCATCCAGATCGCCCTGCATCGAGCGCAGCGGGGAGTCCGTGCTCCAGCGATATATCGGCTTGCCGTCCTCGTCGGCGATCCGGTGGCGGGGGATCGCGTCGGGGTCGTGGCCGAACAGCCGGTCGCCCAGACTGTCGGTGACGGCGGAGCGCAGGACCCTGACCGCGGCGCCCTTGGGCCAGTTGATGACGAAGGCGTCCGTATGGACCGTCTCGTCCGAGGTCGCCTGAACGACGCGCTGTTTGTGAAGTTCATGGGCAAAGGCTTCCGTTGCCGCGAGGAAGGCCGTGCCGCAGTGGATGCCCTGCGCACCGAGTGCCATGGCCGCAACGAGGCCGCGTCCGGTTGCGAAACCGCCCGAAGCGATGACAGGCAATTCGATAGCAGCGGCCACCTGCGGCACCAGAACCAGCGAGGATACGGTGCCGTGAACATGTCCGCCGGCCTCGACGCCCTGGGCAATGATCGCGACCGCGCCGGCCGCTTCCGCGGCGCGGGCCTGGCCGACCGAGCCCACCTGGTAGACGACCTGCATGCCAAGGTCGTTGGCGCGCGCGACGGCCTCGGGCATCACATCCCAGAAGAAGACCAGAGTTTCGATGCCTTCGTCCTTGCAGGTCTTCAGTTGTTCGGTGAACAGGTCGGGGTTGGTCGCAGCCGGAATGAGGTTGACCCCGAAAGTGCGGTCGGTTCGGTGTCGCACCTCTGCGATTTCGCGCCTTATCAGGTCGCAAGGCTCGCGCACCATGCCGAGGCATCCGAACCCGCCCTCACCGGAGACCGCCGCCGCCAGTTCGGCGCGTGCCACGCCGCCCATGCCCGCCTGAAGGACCGGGTAATCGCAGCCGAGAATGTCGCAGATCGGTTGGTGCAGTATGCCGCGCATCAGATGTCGGATCTTCGTTCGAGATAGTCCTTGAGAGCGACGCCATTGTTGTGACGCTCGTCCTTTGCGCCGTAGATCAGCGTGACCCGGCCTTCGCGCACCTGACCGGCGATCCAGTCGACGGCGTCGCGCCGTTTGTCGAGTTCCGCGAAATACGCGTCGCGGAACTCATCCCATTTGCCGGGGTCGTGGTTGAACCACTGGCGCAGGTCCTTGCTCGGCGCGACGTCCATTTCCCATGCCGCGATATTCAGGTCCTGCTTGGACACGCCGCGCGGCCAGACCCGGTCGACCAGAATGCGCGTGCCGTCATTCGCATGCGCCTCGGCATAGGCGCGCTTGGTCCAGATCTGCGTCATTGCGCTTGGTCCCGGGCCGGGTCGACGAGGATCATGTCGTCCATCGCGATGTCGTGGGGTTGCGGATAGATCGTGCGGAGTGTCGAGACAACGTGCCCGACACCAATTGCGCGGACCCTCGGTGAGAGACTGGCCAACGTCCGGTCGTAGAAGCCGCCACCGTATCCCAGCCGGAATCCTGCCGCATCGGCGCCGACCACTGGCGAGATCACGATGTCCGGCAGAAGGCACGTGTCATTGTCCGGAACGGGGATTTTCCAGACACCGCGCCGCATGGAACATCCCGGGGTCCATTCCCGGAACACGAGCGGCTTTGCCTTATCCACGACTTCGGGCAGGGCGATGCGGCCGCCGCGCTCTGTAACGCGGCGCATCCAGTCGCGCAGATCGGGTTCGCCCCGGAAAGGCCAGTAGACGCCGATGACAGGTTTCGAGGCGACATCGACGGCGTTATACAGCGCCGCGGCGAGGCTACGCGATGTTGCCTGCCGGGTGCTGACCGAAAGTTCGAGGCGTTTCTCGATCAAATCCTCGCGCTGAAGCTTGCGCCAACGTGCGATTTCCGACCAGTTCCCGGGATCGGGAGGTGACACGGCGCGCGCACTGTCGTCGAACTCGTGCATGTAGCAGGGGGAGGATGCGTATCCTCTGTCGGTCATTTCGGTCTCCGTCTGCTGTGGAACGTAAAACGCCCGGTGGCGTGAGCCTTGGGCCGCATGAGACGAATATCGCAGCGTCAACGCAACTATCGTCCACATGTTGCAATCGGGAAAGCGAATTTAATTGATATTTGAAATCGCCATTCACGATACTATGGTTAAGTATGAATATTGAACACGCACGCACGTTCCTTGCGGTGTCCGACAGCGGCAGCTTCGTTGCCGCGGCCGACCTGATGCACATCACGCAATCGACAGTCAGTGCCCGGATTCATGCGCTGGAGCAGTTGCTGGGCCGGCGGCTGTTCAACCGCAGCAAGGCGGGCGCGGTTCTGACGCATGACGGCGAGCGGTTCCTGGTCCACGCAGGGCAGATGGTGCGCGCGCTGGAGCAGGCGCAGCGGGAGATCGGCCTGCCCGGAAGATTTTCCGCCCGCATCAATATCGGCGCGCGGATAGGCCTTTGGGAAGCATTCCTGACTCCATGGCTTGCGGACATCAGCGTGGCCCGACCGGATCTATCATTTCGCGCGGAGATCGGATTCGAGCCGGAACTGATGCAGGGGATCGTCGATGGTCGTTTGGATATTGCGGCAATGTATACACCGCAACGGCGGCCGAACCTGGAACTGCTGCCGCTATTCACCGAACGCCTTGTCATGGTGACCTCCGACCCCGAGGGCGCGATGACACCCGACGCCTATATCCATGTCGATTGGGGGCCGGAATTCTCGGATCAGTTTAGTGCGGGGTTCCCGGGTTTTCCCAGCCCGGTTCTATCCGTCAATATCGGCTGGCTGGGGTTGCAGCATCTGCTGGTGCGCCGTGGCTGCGGCTATTTCCCGGAGAGGCTGGTCGAGCGACACCTCCGGAAAGGCAACTTGCAAACGGTGGCGCGCGCGCCTGTTTTCGACCTGCCCGCCTGGGTGCTTATCCGCGAGGAGCGAGACTTTGACGTGATCGACCCGATCCTCGCGCAGGTTCGAGCCTTCAGATGATGGGACGGCCGGATCAACTGTTCAGTCATTTGCCCTGTTGAACCTTTCGCCAGGCGATGAAAGTTTGTGCGCAACTTGCCAGGAGGCATGTCGTTGCACATTTTGAAATCACTTGGCCCTGCGGTTGCGCGTGTTTCCGGCGTCGAGGCCTTTCGGGCAGGGCTTGGTGCGCTGATCGGGCTCGGGCTGACCGGACTGTTCGTGCTGTCGCCGACTGTCGATCTGGAGCTGGGGCTGTACCTTGTCGCCCCCTTCGGCGCCACGTCCGTTCTGTTGTTCGCGGTCCCGAACAGCCCGCTCGCGCAACCCTGGTCCGCGATTGTCGGCAACACGATAGCCGCACTGGTCGGAGTCGCCGTTTGCCTATGGGTCGGCGATCCCGCCCTGAGGGTCGGACTTGCCGTGGGACTGGCCGTGACAGCGACGATGCTGTGTCGCGCCGTCCACCCGCCGGCGGGTGCGGTGGCCATGACGGCGGCCCTGTCGCCCGATGCCATCGCGCATCTGGGGTTCTGGTTCGCGATTGCGCCGATTGGCGTGGGTACCGCGGCGCTTGTGGTTCTTGCGACGATCTATGCGCGTTTGACGGGGCGGCACTACCCGTTTCGGCAGTTCGATGACCCAAGCCAGCACGGGACTGGCGATCGAAATCCGACCGAACGGCTAGGGCTGTCCGAGGATGAACTGACAAACATCCTGGAGCGCTACAGCCAGTCCTTCAACCTTGGGGTCGAGGACCTGGCGCGCCTGATCGGGGCAGCGGAGATGCAGGCCGCGGCACATCACTCCGTTCCGGTGACGGCGCAGGACATCATGTCTCGGGACCTTGTCACGATCCACCCCGAAACGCCCCTGAGCGATGTCGCGGACCTGTTCCGGCAGCATCGTTTCACGTCCCTTCCTGTCGTCGAGCAGGACGAGAAGTTCCTTGGAGTCATCTTCCAGATCCACTTGATCCGCCAGGCAAGAGAGGATGCCTTGCGTCTTGACCGCGGATACGCAGCCGCCTTGCGACGCCTGCTGGACCGAAGCCGCGAAAATCCGACAAAGGCCGGGGATATCATGAGTGTCGCCGGTCCCCGTGCGATGGCCGATACGCCCATCGGGGCGTTGCTGCCGATGATGGCCGAAGGGGATACGGATGCCGTTCCGGTTCTGGAAAAAGACAAGATCATTGGCATCGTGACACGAACAGACCTTGTCGCGGCACTGGCGAGAAACGTGGTGCGAACAAACCCGAATTAGGTAGATGTGCGGCTACGGAGTTCGATTGCGGTAAAAGTACTTGATCTACTCAATAGATCGGGCGATGGCAGAGGCCGCGTCAGTGGTACGCGTCTATGTAGAACTGGCCCAACTTGCAGTCAAATCAGGAGCGAGATGACTAAAACGCGCGACGTTTCCGAAGCCAAGAGACCGTGGCCGAGGCCTTATATTCAGGTTGGAGGGCTCGTCGCCGGAATGGCGTTAATTGCGCTTGGCAACGGACTGATGGCAACTTACGTGCCGGTACGCCTCGATCAGGCGGGGCTCGGGCAGCGCAACGTTGGGCTCGTGGTGACGGCGTATGCTGCGGGCATGTTGCTTGGATGCCTTCTGTCGGGGCATATGGTGCGTCGTAGCGGTCACGTGCGTGCGTTCACATCGCTGGCAGCCATCGGCACGATTTCGGCGCTTCTTCTGGCCCTTGACGTAAGTTTGTATTCCTGGGGCGGACTGCGGGTATTGGGCGGATTCTGCACGACCGGAATGTTCATGGTGGCTCAAAGCTGGCTGAACGCCGTGACCATCACGAATTGGCGCGGGCGGGTCATGGCACTGTTTTACATAAGCTACACGCTTGGACTCGCCGGCGGCGCACTTCTTATGCGGGTGGTGGATATCGAAGGAACGGCGGCCCTGATGCTGCTTGCGGGTCTTTACGCAGCGGCCGTGATCCCGGTTGGGCTCACACGATTGCAGCAGCCAGCGCCGCCCGAACGCATAGCGGTCCGTCCGATTGCAGTTTACCGGATTTCTCCCGTCGGCCTGGTAGGTGCGTTCGTTTCGGGCGGGCTTGGCATGACGATGATGGGCGTTGGCCCGATGTATGGCACCGAGGTCGGACTGGAGCCGGGCGACATCGCTCTTCTGATAGCAGCCCTTCAGGGCGGTAACATGGTTATACAATGGCCATTGGGCTGGCTCAGCGACAGTATGGATCGACGTAAAGTCATTCTTGGCGCAGGGCTTGGCGTCTCGGCGGTGTCGATTGCGATTGCGGGTGGCGGCGCAGCACTCAGCGGTGAAGGTTTTTGGGCACTTCTCGTGCTGTTCGCGATTTGGGGTGGGCTCGCGGAGTCGCTTTACACGATCTCAACCGCTCACGCCAATGACCACACGGATCCGGCTGATCACGTGATGGTTTCATCCACGATTCTGATTATGTGGGCGAGCGGAGCAACAATTGGTCCGGCGGTGGCGACCGCGGCTCTTGAGTTTGCCGGTACGTCGGGGGTTTGGGCGTTCTTCCTGGCGGAAGCAAGCTTCTTCGCCGTTTTCGTTCTCTGGCGCTTGGCCCAACGAGGGCGTCCGGATGCAGAAAGCCAGGAAAGCTTCCAAAGCTGGCCGGCCTCCGCGCCACCTATTCCCGAGTGGAATCCCAATGCTCCGGAGACAGAGTGAACCGCAGGTTTGCATCACCGGCAGGATAGGGCAGCAGTCAAATAAGGATCGGTCCTGCTAATCGCCTATACTTCCATTGTCGCTCATGAGCTGGCAGCGCCTTTACTTTCGGTGTCCACGTCTGCCAAAGAGAGTAAACTCGGACATAAGGGCGAGGAGCAGCCCTTCAGGAACCAGGACTGATTTATTAATCGGAGTTGTTTCCCAATCCGGGTAATGGTCTCGGCAGGGTGCGATGTCTGCAATTGGGGTAGAGCGGTCGGGCTTGAGCACTGCTCACGACCTCCTTGTCACCTGCACAGAGAACGTTCGGTCCGCGTTCAAAAACAGTCGTTTTGAAGAACCGATTGAACAAACCTCGGTACTTTCGGGCATCTAGGGATCAAAGGACATTTTACGTGCTTTCCTGGATTTGGCGAGAACATGGTTTAGTGTCATGCAAACCTGCGGTGTCCGTCTCCATAATTGTTATGAGAAGCATTTGGGCTCGAAACCTTAAAGAGTTGTAAAATTCTGGGAGATACGCGGTATATTGCCGAACTATCAATGGCCTACGGGGTTTCGCGTTGACTTTCGTTTTGGCACGGCACCCTTGGAAAAGGCGACACCGGCGATGCCGGTGCCGCTACAGGATCGCCCAACGGGAGACGAAAGGGCGATCATCTCGGAAAGTGAACTGACGCTGAAGTGCAATTCCTGATATGTCGTTTTATTCCAATCGATTTTGGATTTTCATCAGCTTGGCCTAGAAAATTCCGGCAGGCGTATAGTAACTAAGGCACTTTCGCGGGGTCGAGTTGAAACTCTTACAAATCAACCGAACCAAGGGGTGCGCCGGCGCCGGCTGTCCAATAAGCCTTAGCCCTTGTAGTAGACGTCTTTCTCGACGACCTTGCCGTTGCGGAAGGTCCAGACATCGCAGCCCTTGATGTCGATCCCCGCGGACGGGGCCTGAACCCGCCAGGAGGTATAGGCCCGGTCGCCGGACAAAAAGCTGACCGCCTCGTTCCAGGCGACGTCCGGCTGTTGGGCGAAGCGGGTTTCGAAGGCTGACGCGATGGCGTCGGCGCCTTCGATCGGCGTGCCGGTCTGGCTGTTGCCCGCCGGTGCGATCATGACGGCGTCGGGCGCGAAATAGGACATGATCCGGTCGAGGTCATGTTCGTTGAAGGCGGCCAGCATGTCGTTCAGCATGGCCTCGGTGAAGGTGTCTTCGGGCATGATCTTTCCTTTCATCCCAGAATGAAGTCGCGGCAGCGGGCGAACAGGGGGCTTGCCGGATCGGCAAGGCTGTTGAGCAGGTCGAAGTGATCGTCGTCGCCGCTGTTATAGCGGTCGACGGGGCGATCCGGCGACTGGTACAGAGCCGCGTAATTGTCTGACTGGCGGTGGAATTCCTCGGTCTCGCCGCCGCCGACGATGACGAGCTGAGGCGCATTGCCGACCGGTGGCTGCTGCATCGGGCTCATGCTGGCGACCTCGGCGTCGTCGATGGACAGGGAATCGTTGATCGTGGTGTCCCTGAGCGGACCGAGATCGAAGAGCGCGGACATCGGCATGCCCCGGCCCACCGGGGCCACGGGCAGGGCCGGGTCGACGGTGGAAAAATCCGTGGCCATGATCATGCCGGTGATCTGCCCTCCCGCGGAATGGCCGCCGACCACCAGCCTGTCGCGGTTGCCCGGCACGCGGTCGGTATCCAGAATAGTCTTTGCCACGGCGGCGCGGGCCTGTCCGACGATCCCGGTGATGCTGGTTGCCGGGCAGAGCGTGTAGCCCGCAAGGACCACGGTGATCCCGCAGTCGACGAACGCATCGCCGAGAAAGCTGTAGAACTTGCGGTCGCCGCGCTGCCAGTAGCCGCCGTGGAAATAGACCAGGATCGGTCCCCTTGGGTCGTCGGACGGAAAGACATCCATCCGGTCGTCGGGGCCGTCGCCATAGGCCAGGTCGAGCGTGCACCTGCGCGTCGCGCGTGTCCGTTCGCTGCGTTTTTCCCAGTCGGGCACGACAGCGGAGTTGTAGTCGGGCCGGAGGAGACGCAGGTTGTACTGCATCTCCATCTCGTCCTGGGAAAACCGTGTTTCCTTGAGGGTCATGTTGGCCATCCGTTCAATTCTGTTCTTTCAGGAGGTAGCACCGGCTTTCCGAAACCGGCGTGAAGGCGTCGTCCGCGGAAATGGTGGCGACCTTCTCGTAATAGTCCCAGGGGCCGGTGCTTTGGTCCGGGGATTTCACGCGGAACAGGTACATGTCACGCATCATCCGGCCGTCTTCGCGGATGTAGCCGTCCTTGACGAAGAAGTCGTTGATCGGCATTTCCTTCATCTTGGCCATGACGGCGGCATGGTCTTCGGTGCCGGCTGCCTCGACAGCCTTGAGGTAGTGCATGGTCGAGCTGTAGACGCCGGCCTGGGACATGTTGGGCATCTTCCCCATCTTTTCCATGTAACGGTTGGAGAATGCCCGGGTCTCTTCGTCGAGGTCCCAGTAGAAGGCGGATGTCAGCAGCATGCCCTGCGCGGTTTCCAGCCCGAGCGCGTCGATCTCGTTGATATAGACCAGCAGGCCGGCAAGCTGCCGGTCGTCGCCCTGGCCGATGCCGAACTCGGCCGCTTGCTTGATGGCGTTCGACGTGTCCGCGCCGGCTGTGGCGAAGGCGATGACGTTGGCGTCGGAGGATTGCGCCTGGATCAGGGCAGAGGAATAGTCGCCCGCGTTCAGCGGCACCAGCACCGACCCGATGGTTTCGCCGCCCTCGCTGGCGACGGCGTCTTCCGCCTGTGCCTGGAAGTCGTGGCCGAAGGTGTAATCGACGGTGACGAAGAACCACTTGTCGCCGCCGCCGCGCACCACGGCCTTGCCGGTGGAGGTGGCCAGCGCGTAGGTGTCATAGACATAATGGATGGTGTTGGGGTTGCAGCTTTCGTTCGTGAAGCGCGGCGAGCCCGAGATGTTCATGATCATCAGGCGGTCCTTCTCGACCGCGATCTCGCTGACGGCGAGCCCGGCCGAGGACATGTTGCTGTCGACGATCGCGTCGACGGCCTCGACGTCGAACCATTCACGCGCGATGGACGTCGCGATGTCGACCTTGTTCTGCATGTCGGCGTGGACCACCTCGATCGGCTTGCCCAGCACGGTGCCGCCGAAATCCTCGACCGCCATTTCGGCGGCGGTGACGGAGCCCTGTCCGGCCACGTCGGAATAGTTGCCGGTCATGTCCATCAGCAGGCCGACCTTGATGGCGTCGGGACCCGCGAAGGCAGGAAGCGGCGAGAGCGCGGTGCCCGCGATCAGCGCCGCGGTCGTGATTGGCTTGAATGTCATTTGTCTGTCCTGTTGGTTGGATCGGTTTCTGGGGTGTTCGGCGTGGAGCGGCGTTGGGCCCAGGCCTGGACGAGGGACCTTGCCGTTCCGGCCACGCCTTTCCGGAACAGCATGACGCAGAGGATGAAGGCCGCGCCGAGGATGACCGGGGCGGGCAGGGTCGACCGGGCGAGGAACTGTTCCAGCCCGCCGATGATGAAAGCGCCCACCACGGGGCCGAGAAAAGTGCCGATGCCGCCGACCAGCGTCATGAGAACGACTTCGCCGGACATCTGCCACGTCACGTCGACCAGCGTCGCGATCTGGAAGGACATCGCCTTGAGTCCGCCCGCCAGTCCCGCCAGCCCCGCCGAAAAGGTGAAGGCGGCCAGCTTGTAGAGCGTCGGGTTGTAGCCCAGCGATATGGCGCGCGGCTCGTTTTCGCGGATGGCCTCGAGGATCATGCCGAAGGGGGACTGAACGATCCTCCAGACCAGCGCGAAGGCCAGGACCGTCAGCGCCAGCACGGTGAAGTAGAGGGCAAGCGGGTCGGCCAGGTCCACGACGCCGAGGAAATGGCCGGGGGTGATCCCGCGGATCCCGTCCTCGCCGCCGGTGAAGGGGGCCTGAAGGTAGATGAAATAGACCATCTGGCCGAGCGCGAGAGTGATCATCGCGAAGTAGATGCCCTGTCGCCGGACGGCGAGGAAGCCGATCACCGCGCCGAGGGCCGCCGACATGGCGACCGCGAACAGCAGGGCCAGTTCGGGCGCGAGATTCCAGCGGGCCAGGGCCTGTGCGGACATGTAGGCGCCTGTCCCGAAGAAGGCGGCATGTCCGAAGGACAGGAGCCCCACATATCCCAGCAGCAGGTGGAATGCCGCGGCGAATAGGGCGAAGCAAAGCAGCTTGATCAGGAAGATCGGATAGAAGACCAGCGGCGCGATGCAGAGCAGGAGCAGCAACGCCAGCGCGGGAAGGAGCGGGAAGCGCGGCATTCAGGCCTCCTTGCCGAAGAGGCCCGCGGGCCGCAGAAGCAGCATCAGCGCCATCACCACGAAGATCACGACCGAGGATGCCGCGGGGTAGAAGACCTTGGTCAGACCCTCGATCACGCCCATGCCGTAGCCGGTGATGATCGCCCCGGACAGCGACCCCATGCCGCCGGTCACCACGACGGCGAAGACCACGATGATGAGGTTGGTGCCCATCAGCGGCGTGACCTGGTAGATCGGTGCGGCCAGCACGCCCGACAGGCCGGCCAGCGCGGCGCCAAGCACGTATGCCGATGCGGTCAGCAGCGAGACGTTGATGCCGAAGCAGCTGACAAGATCGGGGTTTTCCGTCGCGGCCCGCAGATACGCGCCCAGCCGCGTGCGTTCGATCAGCAGCCACACCGCCAGACAGGTCACGAGCGAGGTAAGCACAACGAAGCCGCGATACTTGGGCACTATGACGAAGCCGAGATCCCAGATGCCGCGAAAGGCGTCGGGCGCCGTGAAGGGTTTGCCGGCCGCGCCGAACCAGTAGCGGTACATGCCCTCGACCATCAGCGCGATGCCGAAGGTCAGCAGCAGGCCGTAGAGGTGATCGAGATGGTAGATGCTGCGCAGGAACGCGCGTTCGACCAGCAGGCCGAACAACCCGACCGCCAGAGGCGCGATGATCAGCGCGGCCCAGAAGTTCAGCCCGAGCCAGGCCTGGGTCATCCAGGCGGCGAAGGCCCCCATCATGTAAAGCGCGCCATGGGCGAAGTTGATCACGCGCAGAAGACCGAAAATGATGGCGAGGCCAAGGCTGAGCAGGGCATAGAACGAACCGTTGATCAGGCCGATCAGGACCTGGCCCAGGATCAGCTGTGGTGAGGCGCCGAATATTTCCATGGCTCTGGTCTTTCCCCTAGTGATACGGCGTTCAGACGCCGAGATGGTTTTGCAGGCTTTCGGCGTGGCGGGCCGCCTCGCGTGCGGTGAAGGTTTCGATGATGCGGCCGTGTTCCATGACGCAGGTGCGGTCCGCGACGGCCTGGGCGAAGGCGAGGTTCTGTTCGACCAGAAGCACCGAATAGCCGCGGGTCTTCAGCATCGCGACGACCTCGGCAATGCGCTCGACGATGACCGGGGCCAGGCCCTCGGTCGGCTCGTCTAGAAAGATCGTGCGCCCGCCGGCCCGCAGGACACGCGCGATCGCGAGCATTTGCTGTTCTCCGCCCGACAGCCGCATACCGGGGCTGTGGCGCCGCTCTGCAAGGTTCGGGAAGAGTTCGTAGATTTCGCCGATCTCCAGCCCGCCCGGCGCGATGACCGGGGGCAGCAGAAGGTTTTCCTGTGCCGTCAAGGATGCGAAGATGCCTCGTTCTTCGGGAACATAGGCCAGTCCGAGGCGCGCGATGGCATGCGACTTCCGGCCGATCGTCTGCTGACCGTGGATGACGACCGAACCGCTGCGTCGCGGGATGACGCCCATGATCGCACGCAGGGTCGATGTCTTGCCGGCGCCGTTGCGCCCCAGAAGCGCGAGCGTCTCGCCCTTGGCCAGGTGCAGGTCGACACAGTGCAGGACGTGGCTTTCGCCATACCATGCGTGCAGGCCGGTCACTGTCAGGACGGGATCAGGCATGGGCCGTTCCCCCGATATAGGCGCGGCGCACCTCGGCATTGGCGCGAATCTCGGCATAGGTGCCCTCGGCCAGTTTTTCGCCGCGGGCCAGGACGGTGATCCGGTCGCTGAGTTCGGCGACGGCCCTGAGATTGTGTTCGACCATCAGGACGGTGCGGTCGCGCGCGACGCTGCGGATCAGCCCGGTGACGTGCGCGACGTCCTCGGTGCCCATCCCCGCCATGGGTTCGTCCAGCAGCAGCATCCTAGGGTCCAGTGCGAGCGTGGTCGCGATTTCAAGAGCGCGCTTGCGTCCGTAGGACAGGTCGCCCGCCCGGCGATCGGCGAAGTCGGCAAGCTGGACATCCTGCAGGAGCGCGTGGGCGCGCGCGTCGAGACCGGCCAGCGCCGCGCGGGACCGCCACCACGTCATGCCAAGCCCGCTGGGCCGCTGAAGCGCCACCCGGACATTTTCAAGCGCGGTCAGCGCGGGAAAGACCGAGGATATCTGGAACGACCGGACGAGCCCCAGCCTTGCAACGCGATGCGTCGCCATACGCGTGATGTCGTTGTCGTTGAACAGGATCCGCCCTCCGGTGCAGTCGAGCACCCGGGTCAGAAGGTTGAAGACGGTCGTCTTGCCCGCGCCGTTCGGCCCGATCAGCGCATGGACCTGGCCCGCCCGGATATCGAGATCGAGATCCTTCACGGCGAAGAAGCCGCGAAACTCACGGCTCAGGCCGCGCGCTTCGAGAAAGGCGGGTTGGGTGGTCGTCACGGCGACGCGTTCCTGTTTTTTCATATTCCGTTTTTCGGAATAGATTCCGATTTACAAGACATGTATAATTTGAAAAACACCGGTCTCGTCAACCGGAATCTTGTCGGGAGCACCTGAATCCCTGCGCGGACGGCCATTTGCATCCGAATTGAGCAGGCATCGCGAACAGGCTGGATCGAACGGCCCGGTTCGGGATATCGGAGAACGGACATGACCAAGGATTCGCCCCGCACCCCGCCGATCGACCGTTACTTCATGCTGCTTGAGCTGCTGGCAGGGAGGGCGGATGGCCTGTCTTTGCAGGATATCGCCGTAATGGCCGCGCTGCCGAAGGCCAGCCTGCACCGGCAGCTGGCCGTGATGCAGGCCGCCGGACTTGTCGACCGGGCCGACGGCAGTACCCGCTATACGCTGGGGGACCGGGCGCGCCGCCTTGCCTCGCTGATGGCGGGCACTGAATTCATCGAGACGGTCGCCGGGGGGCTGCTGCGGGCGCTGTCGCGCGAGTTCGACGAGACCTGCTATATGGCGCGGCTGGAGGGAGAGATCGTCCGCTCGATCCTGATGGAGTCACCGGGCAGCCCGTGGCGCGGCTACGTGGTGCCGGGACGGTCGATGATGGCCCATGCCAACGCGTCGGCCAAGGCGATCATGGCGCACCAGCCGCCGGAGATGATCGAAAGCGTCCTGAAGGGCAGCCTGCCCGCGCTGACCCGGTTCACCCAGACCGACGCCAGGATCGTGAGACAGGAATTCGAAACGGTCCGACGCGAGGGGCACGCGACCTGCATCGACGAAGTCGAGGAGGGGCTGGCCGCATTTGCGGTACCCGTCCTGTTCGAGGACGGTGGAGTCCGGTTTGCTCTTGCCACGGTCGGACCCAAGGCGCGGATACTGGAAATGATCGAGCAAGGCGCGATTTCGCGCTTCCGTTCCGGGGCGGATGCGTTGGCGCGCGCCGTGCGCATCGACTACCAGCCGACAAAATTTGAAGGTTGAAAAGAGAAGCGGTAGCGGGCAAGTCTCAGGCCTCTAGATGCTGAACGAGCATCGAGATATGTCACCAGTCGAAAATGTGGCGCACCGGTCGCAGAACCGCGCGACCACCAGACTCGGCTGTATTGGCTCGCCATCGGAAACCATCCTAGTTGGATGCTGACCGTCCCAACCCTGCGAAACCAGAGCTCGACGGAGTTGCTTGGCGGAGAACCTGTAGCTTGTTGAACCAGACTGACGCAACGGCACGTATTGGCGCTTCCGATCTTTCCCGCCACGACATCAAAGTCACGCTGTTGGTACGCTGGCCGAAACCCGGTGTACATGCCACCGGGATAGACGTTCAAAGCTTAAGAAGTTGCATCTCTATGTACTGCGAGCTTTGCCGTTCGTGGGCGCCTAAGTCTTGGGAGAACCTGCCCACGCGACTGGGCACCGTGGCATTTATCTGTTTCGTAAAAGGCAAGAAAGTTTCAATGATGCGGGCAGCTTCCCGGAACAAATGTCGTGCTCCAACGTCAGCCTGAATGCGCTGCAGTTCCGAGGTCGATCGAATTCGGTAGCAATGGGATAGCAGAAAAAAGACCGCCTAGATCGATATCGTGTCTAGCCTTACAGGCAAAGTGGCAAATACGAGTCACCGGCTACGGGTTAAATCCACCCTTCGGACATCGGCGCGTCTAGACATTCACTGCAGGCTTTCGGATCGAAGAACTCAGCGCGCCCTACTTGCTTGATTGTCTCATGAATCGGGCCGCGTTTGACCTCTACATCGAAACCCAATTGGCACCGACATGGTAGCTAGGCGACGTGGTAATTGCTGATAACCTGTCATCCCACAAATCGGCCCACGTGCAGGACGTTATGACGTCGCAAGGTAGCTAGCTGATTTCCATTCCGCCGTACTTGCCCGAACTGGACCCATGTATGGTTGGCTCCTGCGTGGCAAGGATTATGCTGAGTTTCTGGCGGCTGGTCGGCTGCGGCCATGTATTTGGCGTCTCGTTGCAGGGTGGGAGGTGAGCGCCATGATGAAGTTCCGCGGCGGCTAAAGGCTCCCACTCAATCGAACGCGCTTTTATGCGTCTCGCATTCATCGGGATGTTCCCGTTCGCCATGTCCGTCAGTTCGACATCACCTCACTGCACCTTGCCGAGCCGTCAGAACATTCTCAGGCGGGCACCACACCGACCCGAGGTCTGTAGCTCTTTCCGTCGCGCAGAAGCGCGTAGATCATGCGCGCCATGCGGTTGGCTTGTGCGATCGCAGCGACCCTCGTTTCCTTGGTCGCAAGCTTTCTGGACAGCCAATCCGTTCCCGGGTGACGGCTACTTCGACGGACCATGAGCTGTACCGTGGCGCTCAGATACAGCAGCCGTCGGATATAGCGGTTGCACATCGTCGAGATGCCGCCGCTTCGGGGCCTACCACCTGTAGAGGGGTGCTTCGGCGTCAGGCAGAGCCAGCCAGCGTAGTTCCTCGCCGAGCCGAAGTTGCTCACATCCGGTGTCGTCGAGGCGATGGCCATTGCGGTTAGGACTCCGACTCCCGCGATAGATGCCAGTCGTCGGCTCACCTAGTTCTGCCGGTGAACCTCCCCGATCTCGTCGGTTAGACGGTCGATCCGCGTCTGTGTCTCGGCGAGTTGATCGAACAGCGCCCGGCGCGGCGGACGAGCGGCCTCCGGCAAGGTGTCCAGTTCCTCTGCCAGGTCCGCAACGCGCTTCGACCCCTTCGCCGTCACGATCCCGAACTCGGCCATGCTGGCCGGGATCGCATTGCACCTCTGCGTAACCTGCCCGATAAGGAAGCCCCTCGCTCGGTGCAGAGCGAGCGCTGCAGAATCCGCTGCGCTCTTCGCGAGAACGAACCGTATTGAGGGCCTGATCACCGTCTCGCAGATCGCTTCGGCATCGGCCTCACTGTCTTGCCGCGCTTGACGTAGGGCTTCACGTAGGACGGCGGCACCAGCCGCACCTCATGGCCAATCTCCGGCAACCGTCGTCCCCAGTGATGCGCCCCGGAGCGGGCCTCCATGTTAATCAGACAACTGGGGGCAGCCTTCGAAAAACGAGACAAACTGGTCCCGCCGGAGCTGGCGCCGCAGTACGGTCTTGCCGTCGGTGTCGACACCATGAACCTGAATAACGTTCTTGGCGACATCGACGCCGACATTGCAAACTTCAAACATGGATGGCTCCTCCTGTTAAGACAAGGACAGTCCATTAAGGCGCATCGCGACGCCGGTACGAGCAGGAGCCATCCACACCATTAATCGAAATGGCACATTCAAAACTCAAGGCTCTTCTGGAAACTCTTCCCACCAGACGTGTGCAGAAGCCTCTTCAAGGCTGCCGGATATGCTGCAGATTAAATGGACGAGCTCTAGGCGTTGCGGTGCGCAAAATTCCCGGGACATCCTTTTTTGTGCGAACGGTGAAAAACTACGTCGTTAAAAAAAAGCACAATCCATCCATTTTAGGGATTTTTTTTATCTTATGGCTACGAAAAAAGTAAGGCTTCAATAAATTAAATACGAAAAACAAACTTGACAGACGGAGAGGATCTATCGAAGGTCTTTCGGAAAGTCGTGTTTCAGGGTCAAGTCATCGGAGGACGCAAATGAAAATTGGAATGCTTCAAGAGGGTGAAATCATGCCCGGCGTGAGCTATGCGCAGCGCTACGAGGAGATGATCCGCGAAGTCGCGCTGGCCGACGAAATGGGGTTTCACTGCTGGGGCACGTCCGAGCAGAAGTTCAGCCCTCCGCGATTCACCGTCTCGGCGCCCGAGGTGCTTTATGCCGCCGTGGCGCGGGAGACGCGCAACATCAAGCTACGGATCATGTGTTCGGTCCTGCTGCAGTGGAACCATCCGCTGATCGTGGCGGAGCGGCTGGCCACGCTGGATATCGTTTCGGGCGGTCGCGCCGAGCTTGGTACCGCGCGGTCGAACAATCTTCATACCCTGTCGACCTTCGGGGTCGAGCCCAGGGACACCAAGCCGATGTGGGCGGATTCCCTGGAGGTGCTGGCCAAGGCGATGGCGTCGCCGCATGTCAGCCACGACGGCCCGTACTGGTCTTTCGAAGAGCGCGAGATCGTGCCCTATTTCATCAGTGATCCGCATCCGCCGATCTACGTGGCGGCGTCGTCTGCCGGATCCTGCAGGGAGGCGGGTCAGCGCGGTATCGGGGCGATCCTGTTCGAAAGCTATTTCGGTTTCGACTACATGCAGGAATGTATCGACGCCCATGCCGAGGGCGTGGCGGAGGGCACCTCGTTGCTGCCGGACAGGGTGGACACGATGGGGCTGTATGTCGCCTCGGCCTTTTGCGACCACGACCGAGAGACCGCGATGGCAAAGTCGCGCGACGTGGTGCTGGGCTATGCCGGTTTCATCGCCGAGCTTTATGCGCCGCTGGCAAAGAACAATTCTTACGAATACCTCGACACGCACATGGCGCGGTTCCTCGAGAACCGGGCAAATATGGATTTCCTGACCACCGGCACTCCGTCGGTCATGGTGGGGACGCCGGAGGATTTCATCGCGCGGCTGAAGGACCTGCAGGCGCGCGGGATCGACGAAGTGCTGCTGCGGATCGACGGGATGCCGCATGACGAGATCATGGAGTCGATCCGCCTGATCGGCGAGGAGGTCATCCCGGCCTTCGCGGAGGACGCGGTACGGGACCGGGCAGAGGCCATCGCATCATGAACGTACAGACCGAGACCATGGAAGCCGGCGTGGCGGCCGATCTTTGCGGCCCGGACATGGACGTGTTCAAGTCGGCGATGTCGGACATGCCCGCTGCGGTGACGGTGGTGACCTGCCGCGACTGGCAGGGCCGGCCGGTCGGCACGACGCTGTCGGCGGTGTCGTCGCTGTCACTGGCGCCGCCGATGATGCTGGCCTGTTTCGACGTGGGCTCGAACACGCTGAAGGCGCTGCTGCCGGGTGTGGATTTCCTGATTCACGTGCTGGCCGAAGGGCAGGAGAAGGTTGCCTATGGCATGGCCGGCAAGGGCACCGACAAGTTCGACGATATCGAGTGTGCCGCGGGTCCAGGCGGGTTGCTGCAGATTGCCGGATGCGCGGCGGTCATTCATTGTAGCGTGGGACAGCGTGTGCCCGGCGGCGACCACGTGATCGTCACCGGGAACGTGCGCCGGGTGACACGCGCCGGCGCGGTGCCGCTGGTCTATCACCGTCGCGCGCTTTTCCCCATTCCGACGCAAACGCAGGAGTAAGCCCCTTGATACGAGTCATCGTCAATTACGGAATGCCCGCCGACAGCGCGGCGTTCGACACCCACTATACCGATGTCCACGCCCCCCTGACCAGGGCCATGCCCCATCTGAAGGGGTTCGAGGTCAGCCGTGGTGCGGTGACCAGCAGCGACGAGAGCGCGCCGGTCTACGCCACCGCGATCCTGAGCTATGCGAACCGGTCGGACCTGGAGGCGTCGATGGCCTCGCCCGAAGGGCAGGCGGCGGTCGAGGATCTTGGAACCTTTGCAACCGGCGGCGTCACCATCGTGACGATCGACGCCGAAGAGTTGATTTGAGCCAGAAAGGCGGGAAACCGGACATGAACATACACACATCCATTGAGAACCTGCTATCGGACGAGGCGCGTGCCTTTCTGGCGAAACCCAAGAAGATGCTGATCGGCGCGAAATGGCGCGACGCGCAGTCCGGAGATACGTTCGACACGCTGGACCCGGCGACCGACACGGTGATCTGCGCGGTCGCCCATGCAGGAAGCGCAGATGTCGACATGGCCGCGACGGCCGCGCAGAAGGCGCTGGAGGGGGAATGGTCACGCTTCAGCCCCGCCGACCGCGAGGCCGCCCTGCGCCGGTTCGCGGACCTGATCGAGAAGAATGCCGAGATGATCGCGCAGGTCGAATCCCTGGACAGCGGCAAGCCTGCGGAGCACATCAAGTTCGTCGATATTCCCCTGTCGATCGGGGCGTTGCGGTACAACGCGGCGTTTCCGTCGAAGATTCAGGGCGACACTCTGCCGGTGACCCCGCCGGACATGCACGTGTATACCCGCCGCGAGCCGATCGGCGTTGTGGGCGCAATCGTGCCGTGGAACTTTCCCATCTGCCAAGCCTGTTTCAAGCTTGCCCCCGCGCTGGCCGCGGGATGTACCGTCATCCTGAAACCCGCGGAGCAGACGCCCCTTTCCGCCCTAATCCTGGGTGAACTGGCGCTGGAGGCGGGTCTGCCTGCCGGGGTGATCAACGTCCTGCCCGGCCACGGCGAGACCACCGGGCAGGCGATCGTCGACCACCCGGGCATCCACAAAATCGCCTTTACCGGGTCGGAACCCGTGGGCAAGATGATCGCGGCGCGGGGCGCTGCGCATCTCAAGCACGTATCGCTGGAACTGGGTGGCAAGAACCCCAACATCATCTTTGCCGACAGCGATGTCGAGACCGCCGCGGCAACCGCCGCCGTCGCGATCTTCTTCTACAGCGGGCAGGTCTGCACCGCCGGGTCGCGCCTGCTGGTCGAGGAAAAGGTCTATGACCGGGTGGCCGAGATCGTGCTGGCAGAGGCCGGGAAGGTCGCGGTGGGGCATGGGCTGCGGTCGACCACCACGATGGGCCCGCTGGTGTCGGCCGAGCAGCTTAGCCGCGTGTCGGGCTATGTCGATGCCGCGCGTGCGGAAGGGGTCGAGGTCAGCTTTGGCGGGAACCGCTGTGGCGGGGAGCTGTCGGGCGGTCACTTCCTGGAGCCGACGGTGCTCTCGAACGTGCCCGACGGCAGCCGCGTCGCGAAGGAAGAGATCTTCGGGCCGGTTCTTGCGATGCAGAGCTTTCGCGACAACGATGATCTTGTCGCGCGCGCCAATGCGACGAAATACGGACTGGCCGCCGGGATCTGGACCCACGACCTGCGCAAGGCGCACCGGACCGCGGCCGTCCTGCAGGCCGGGACGGTCTGGATCAACACCTACAACCAGTTCGACGCCGCCGCCCCGTTCGGGGGGTACAAGGCATCTGGCTATGGCCGCGATAACGGGATGGCAGGGATCGATAAGTACCTTCAGACCAAGGCGGTCTGGGTGAATTACGGCTAGGGCTCGTAGATCGAATGGATCGGCTCGTCATGCGGCGTGCCGGTCCGGTCCTTGAGATGTACCGGAAGAAGGCGCTTGTAGTGCAGGTTTGCGTAGATGAAGACCTCGGCATCGCGGATGCCATTGAGCGGTCGGACCTTCGTCTCGACAAGGTCGAGCAGGCCGGACTGCGTGGTCGTGATCGCCTCGGCGAAGATGTCGAAACGGCCGGCGCAGATCGCCACGTAGGAGATGTCGGGCATGGTGCTGAGCGCATCCGCCACCTGTCGGAGCCGCGTATCCGAGGACACCTTTATGGCGATCCACGCCATGGTGCGATCCAGCAGCTTGAGAGGATTGAGGATTGCCATGATCTGAAGCTGCCGGTTCTCGATCATCGCCTGCACGCGCTGGCGGATCTGGCCCTCGGACACGCCCAGGTGATCGGCAACCGCCGAGAACGGCATCCGCCCGTCGAGGCTGAGCTGCGAGGCAATGGCCTTGTCGGTAGCGCCCAGTTCGATGTCGCGCACACCGTCGTCGCCTTCGCTGCCGGTGTCGATGATGCGGGCCTGCTGGTAGTGCAAGCTGAAATATGGAAAGAGTTCGACGCCGGTGATGCCCTCGATGGCGCCGATCTCGGTTTCGATGGTGGTCTGCAATTCCTGCATGTCGCGCGCGATGATCTCGGCGAAGATGGCATATCGGCTGTAGGTCAGCACCACGTAGTCGATCGTGTCGATGCGGGCGAGCGTGTCCGAGATACGGCTGCCGAGCGCCGGGGAATCAATGGTGATCGCGGCGAGCGCGCTGACGGAATATCCAAGCGCCACCGGCGAGACGAGGGCGACGATTTCGATGACCTTTTGGTCGAGCAGGGCGCGTGCGCGGGTGCGCACAGTTTTTTCGGTGACGCCGATATCCTGCGCAATGGCGGCGAAGGTACGCCGGCCGTCCTGCTGGAGGTGGGAGATGATGCGGCGGTCCGTCTCGGTCAGGGGCAGGTTGCCCAGCAGACCGGGCGCGTTCGCGCCGTCGGTCGAGGTGCGGGCAGGTGTTCTGGGCGCCATCATGCGCGTCCTTGGCTAAGCGGTTCGGGACAACCGGATACTCCGATCGCGTGCCGGTCCGCAACCACAATAGAGCGCAGGATCATCCAATTTCCGGGATTGCCGGTAGAGCACGGCCGAAACGGAATGGAAAACGTCGAAAAATTACCGTCTAAAAACAGAAAAAGTAACCAACAGGAGATGACAGCGTGAAACGTTCCAGAACAATCCCGAACCTTGCACTGGCGGGCGCCTTCGCCTTTGCGGGCGTTGCCGCAACCGCGTTCGAGCCGGAAAGCGATGATCCCATCGTGCTGCCGCTGAATGAATGGACCGGTCAGCACGTGACGACCCGCATCGCCGGGGAGACGCTGAAGAAGATGGGGTACAACGTGGAATACGTCACCGCCGGCTACGTGCCGCAGGTCCAGGGCGTCATGGACGGCAACCTGACCGTGGCCATGGAGATCTGGGAGCAGACCATACAGGAGCATTTCGCGCGGGCGATCGACAGCGGACAGGCTGTCGACCTGGGGGAAACCGGCATCGACAGCAGGGAAGGCTGGATCTATCCCGCGTACATGGAAGAGCAATGCCCCGGCCTGCCTGATTACGAGGCGTTGCAGGCGTGCCAGCAGCAGTTCGCGACGCCGGAAACCTTTCCCAAGGGGCGGCTGCTGGACTATCCCGCCGACTGGGCGCCGGACAACGACAAGCGGCTGGACGCGCTGGGCATCGACTTTGTCGCGATCCCGTCCGGGTCCGAAGGGGCCGCCGCGGCCGAGTACAAGGCCGCCGTTGCCGCGAAGCGTCCGATCGTGATGATGTTCTATTCGCCGCACTGGCTGTTCGCGGAGGCCGATCCGCGCTGGGTCGAACTGCCGGAATCGAGCGATGAATGCTACGAGGATGCCGCTGCCGGACCGAACCCCGACGCCACTCATGACTGTGGCTGGCCCTCTGGCTGGGTGCGCAAGCTGGCCTGGGCCGGCACCGAGGAGAAATGGCCGGCCGCGTACCGGTTTCTTGACGCGTTCCAGATCGACAATGCGACACAGGAACAGCTGGTGCTGGAGATCGACGTGAACGGCGTGTCGCCGGAAGACGCGATCGCCGCGTGGATGGATGCCAACCAGGCGACCTGGCAGGGTTGGATCGAAGGCGCCACCGAATAGGATCAATGGCTTGCCAGCGCGGGAGATGTCGCGCCGGCACTCGTATAATTGGACGGACATCATGCAACACGTGACCGCTGTACCCTCATCCCAGCCCGGCCTTGACCCGTCGCCGGTCAAGTTGTCCTGCCGTGGCCTGTGGAAGGTCTTCGGTGCGAACCCGGAGGACGCGCTGAAGCGCACGGCGGGTGCCGCGACGCGCGGCGACCGCATATCTGCGGTCCGGAGCGCCGGCCAGATGCCGGCGGTCTGCGATGTCGGTTTCGATGTCCGGGAAGGCGAGATTTTCGTGCTGATGGGCCTGTCGGGCTCGGGCAAGTCGACGGTGCTGAGATGCCTGTCACGCCTGGTCGAGCCGACGGCGGGCGAGGTGATCCTTGACGGGCAGAACCTTGTCGGTATGGACGCGCGGTCGCTGACCTATCTGCGGCGGCACAAGATGGGAATGGTATTCCAGTCCTTCGGCCTGATGCCGCACCTGACCGTGCTCGAGAACGTGGCCTTTCCCTTGAAGATCCAGGGGGTCGCCGCGCAAGAGCGGCTGGAGCGCGCGCGCGAGGTCGTTTCACTAGTCGGGCTCGAAGGCCGCGAGACGGCCAGCCCCGACGAGCTTTCGGGCGGGCAGCAGCAGCGTGTGGGCATCGCCCGGTCGCTGGCCGTCAACCCGGACCTGTGGTTTCTCGACGAACCGTTCAGCGCGCTTGACCCTCTGATCCGCGGGCAGATGCAGGACGAGTTCATGCGCCTGCAGTCGCAGCTGGGCAAGACGATCGTCTTCGTCACGCATGATTTCCTGGAAGCGCTGAAGATCGCGGACAGGATCGCGATCATGAAGGATGGGCAGGTCGTTCAGCTGGGCCGTCCGTCGGAGCTGGTTCTTGCGCCGGCGGACGACTATGTGCGCAGCTTCACCGCCGACGTGCCGCTGGTGCGGGTGCTGAAGGTGTCGGACGTGATGGAGCCCGCGGCCGACAGGACGGGCGCGGCGTTTCCGGTGGCCGCGGATGCCACGCTGGAAGACCTGTTCGCGATGCATGATTTCGGCGCCGGAGACGTCCCGGTGCGTGGCCGCGACGGGACGATCACGGGGCGGGTTACGCCCTCGGGCGTCGCATCGGTTCTACACAGGGCGATGGCGCGCGGCACCAACGCGCCCGGCGCCGGGGCGCGCGGATGAGCCTGGTCAATTCGGAACTCTTTGGCCCGGTGCGCGGACCGTCGACCCGCCGGGGACATCAGCTTTGCCGGGGCGTGGTGATCGCGGCCGCGGCGGTGGTGACCCTGCTGGGCCTGCACTATGACTGGCTGCGGGATGTTCCCGCCGCGCTTGAACTGCCGGTCGCGGAGTGGCTGAATACCGCGATGGCCGCCTTGGTGGCCTGGCTTCAGCCGGTGTTCCGCTGGTTTTCGTGGCTGCTGTCGCAACCGATGAAAGCGTTGCAGGCGGGCCTTGCGGTCCTTCCCTGGATCACCGTTGCGGTCGTATTCGCGGGGCTGGCATGGCTGGCCTCGGGGCCCGGCCTTGCCGTCTTTGCGGGCGTCGGGCTGATGCTGACGGTGGTGCTGGGCTACTGGACCGAGATGATGAACACGCTGGCGCTGGTCGGGGTGTCGGTGCCCCTGTCGGTCGCGCTGGGGTTCGGCCTGGGGGCGGCAGGGTTCGCATGGCCGCGCTGGCGCAGGGGGCTGGAGTTCCTGCTTGACCTGATGCAGACGGTGCCCGCCTTTGCCTATCTCATCCCGATCCTGCTGCTGTTCGGGTTCGGACCGGTCGTGGGGCTAATCGCGAGCGCGATTTATGCCGCGCCGCCGATGGTGCGCAACACCATGCTGGGACTGGCGCGGGTGCCGGACGGGCAAGTCGAAAGCGGCCGGATGGCGGGATGTTCGCGCGCCCAGCTGTTCTGGCTGGTGCGGGTGCCGGGCGCGATGCCGCAGGTGATGGTCGGCATCAACCAGAGCACGATGCAGGCGCTGAGCATGGTCATCATCGCAGCGATCATCGGCGGGTTCGACGATATCGGCTGGGCGGTTCTGACGGCGTTGCGCAAGGCCCAGTTCGGGCAGAGCCTGATGGCGGGCCTGTGCATCGTCTTCCTGGCGGTGATGATCGACCGTATCACGCACGGCTTTGCCGACCAGGTGCGGGAGCGGCGGGGGCATGCCGCCGCCCCGGTACTGCGCCGCCGGTGGGTGCTGGTGGCGATGGCGGCGGCGGTCAGCCTGCCGGTGGGCCTGATGGTGGCGCCGCTGAACGCGGCTCCGGCCGGAGCGGTGTGGGATGTGGCGGCACCGCTGAACGCATGGCTGGAGCAGGTCCTGATCCGCCACGGGGCGATGCTGGCCGCGTTCAAGACGCAGTTCTTCTATCTTGTCATGTTCCCCCTGCGTGCGGGACTGGAAAATGCCGTGACGCCCTTCACCTGGGGGATCGCGCTGACGCCGGGGCTGATCGGGGCCTACTGGGCGGCCGCCGTGGTGCTGAGCCTGGCGCTGGCCCGCCGGTCCCTCGCGCTGGGCTGTGGCGTCCTGTTCGTATTCTACTTGATGTATTTCGGTACGACGGGTGTGTCCTGGGTGTCGCTGACGCTTTTGCTTACGGCGCTGGGCGGCGCCCTGGGCGGCGGCAGGACCGCGATACTGTGTGCCGGGTCCTGCCTGTATTTCGTGGTCACCGGCCTGTGGGACCTGGCGATGCTGTCAATCTATCTGTGCGCGATGGGCGTGGTCATTTCGCTGGCGCTGGGGGCGGTGATCGGGGGCATGGCGGCGCATTCCCGGCGGATGTCGGGCGTGGTGCGGATCGTGGTGGACACGTTGCAGACGATGCCGCAGTTCGTCCTGCTGATCCCGTTCCTGATGTTCTTCCAGGTGGGTGAATTCACCGCGCTGCTGGCAATCGTGATCTACGCGATCGTGCCGGCGATACGGTATACGGAATACGGGTTGAGGACGGTTGATGAGGATATCGTCGAGGCGGCGAGGCAGATGGGCTGTACCCCGTGGCAGATCCTGTTGCAGGTGCGCGTGCCGATGGCGTTGCCGTCACTAGCGCTGGGTATCAACCAGACGATCATGTTCGGGCTTGCGATGCTTGCGATCACCGCGCTGGTCGGCACCCAGGACCTTGGTCAGGCCGTCTACGTGGCGCTGTCGCAGGCCGATCCGGGCAAGGGTCTTCTGGCCGGGCTGGGCATCGCGCTGATCGCGCTGACCTCGGACCGGCTTATCCGGGGCTGGATCGCGCAGCTGCGGCGTGGTGGCGGCCAGGCGCAGATTGGCGCGGACGCTTCGGGGGTGACGCCGTGAACCCGGGACACAAGGCAGGACGATGACCGTGACAGGACCGATTGCGCCCGCGGGCGGACACGTGGGTTTCGCCACGACGGAACAGCTGATCGAGACGGCGAGGTCGGGCGGAATGTTCATTCTTGTCGATCACGAGGACCGCGAGAACGAGGGCGACCTGGTGATCCCGGCGGTATTCGCGGATGCGGAGGCGATCAACTTCATGGCCCGCCATGGCCGCGGGCTGATCTGTCTTGCAATGGAGGCGGCGCGCATAGATGCGCTGGGCCTGCCGCAGATGGCGGTGCGCAACTCCTCGCGGTTCGAGACCGCGTTCACCGTGAGCATCGAGGCCCGCGAGGGCGTCAGCACCGGCATATCCGCCGCGGACCGTGCCCGGACTATCGCGGTGGCCACCGATACGGCCACGCAGCCCGCCGACATCGCGACGCCGGGCCATGTCTTTCCGCTGAAGGCCAAAGAGGGCGGGGTGCTGGTGCGGGCCGGTCACACGGAGGCGGCGGTGGATCTGGCGCGTCTGGCCGGGCTGACACCGGCCGGGGTGATCTGCGAGATCATGAACCCCGACGGCACGATGGCGCGGCTGCCCGAGCTGAAGCAATTCTCGGTGCGCCACGGCCTGGCCATCGGCACGATCGCGGATCTGATCGCCTATCGCAGGCGGCATGACAACCTGCTGAAGGAACTGGTTTCGGACAAGATCACGTCGTTCATCGGCGGGGAATGGACGATCCGCGTGTTCGAGGATGCCCCGGACGGGGCGGAGCATATCGCGCTGACGCGCGGGGACGTGTCGGACGGGGCGCCTGTGCTTACGCGGATGCACGTGATCGACCCGCTTGAGGACCTGCTGGCGCTGAACCCGACGCGCTGGAACCAGGTGGCCGATTCAATGGCCGAGATTACGCGGCAGGGGCGCGGCGCCATCGTCCTGTTACGGGACGCGGCGCCGAATTTCATCTCGTCGAAGTTCCGCGGCACGGGGGCGGCCCGGAAGACGCAGCGCCGCTATGGCATCGGGGCGCAGATCCTGTGCAGCCTCGGCATCCGGGACATCGTTCTTCTGACGAATTCGACGGCGCCCGAGCTTGTCGGGCTGGAAGGCTATGACCTGCGGCTGGTGGGAACGCGCCCGATCCCGCGCGTTAGCCTGGACTGAGCGATGCAGCTTAACCTGTCTGTCTGCACGGGCTAGCGCTCATGCTGCTATCAATGGCGCACGGCAACGCAAATATTGTCACATGAACTAGGACGAACATGACCTACCCTGATACGAAGCTTTTTATCGACGGGAAATGGTGCGATGCCTCGGACGGGCGCACGATTGACGTGATCGACCCGGCCACCACGCGGATGATTGGTCGAGTTGCCCATGCAGGTATCGGCGACCTGGATACCGCGCTGGAAGCCGCGCAACGAGGTTTCAATACCTGGCGTAGGGTTCCCGCCATCGAACGGTCCGCCCTGATGATGCGGACCGCAGCCATCTTGCGCGAGCGCGTCGACCAGATCGCACCACTGATGACGGCAGAGCAAGGCAAGCCACTGGTCCAGTCCGCGCTAGAACTACGCGGCGCAGCCGAGGTGTTAGAGTGGTTCGCCGGAGAGGCGCGGAGGCTCTACGGCCAGGTCATTCCTGCGCGCGCACCCGGGGTCACCCAGTATACGATCATGGACCCGGTTGGCCCGGTCGCCGCGTTCACCCCGTGGAACTTTCCGGTCAACCAGATTGTGCGCAAGATCTCCGCCGGGCTTGCCGCGGGCTGTTCGCTGATCGTCAAAGCTCCCGAAGAAACGCCAGCCTCCCCCGCTGAACTGATCCGGGCCTTCGCAGATGCGGGCTTGCCGGACGGGGTGCTTAACCTCGTCTACGGCGCCCCCACCGAAATTTCGGATTACCTAATTCCGCACCCGGTAATCCGAAAGATTTCCTTCACCGGGTCGACTGAGGTCGGCAAGTTACTAGCCGGCCTCGCCGGAAGACACATGAAGCGTTCCACGATGGAGCTGGGCGGACATGCGCCGGTGTTGATCTTCGACGACGCCGATGTCGTGCAGGCGGTCGAAACGATGGTGGCCACCAAATTCCGAAATGCCGGACAGGTCTGCGTCTCGCCGACACGTTTCTTGGTGCAGGAGACCGTTGCACGGGAGTTCATTGACGGCTTCGTGGAAGCGGCCCGGTCCCTGACTGTAGGTCCTGGAAGACTGCCAGGCGTACAGATGGGACCGCTTGCGAATGACCGCCGTATTCCCGCGCTGGAGGCTCTGATCCAGGACGCCGTCCAACACGGCGCATCCTTGGTGACAGGAGGGCATCGCATTGGCAATACCGGTTGGTTTTTTGAGCCGACGGTCCTGACAGATGTCCCAACCGAGGCACGCATAATGAATGAGGAGCCATTTGGCCCGGTTGCGATTATCAACCGCTTCGACACCGATGACGCGGCTTTCAACGAGGCAAACCGGCTACCCTACGGATTAGCCGCCTATGCCTGGACCAGCAGTTCAGCGCGCAGCCAGCGAATCCGGGATGAGCTTCAGGCTGGGATGATCAGCGTGAATCATATTGGATTGTCAGTTCCAGAAGTTCCCTTCGGCGGTATTGGCGACAGCGGCATTGGCACCGAAGGCGGATCCGAAGCGATCACAGCCTATCTTCAGCCACGTTTCGTCACCCAGCTAAATTGACCAGAAAAGGCGAACACAAAAAATACTCCAAAACGAAACATGAGGTAATCGCGGCGGCGCTGACCGGACAGTTGGCCTTGAGACTGGCAGCCGGAGTTCGTGGCTGTACCATGGTCTGACCTGTGTGCGATACCTGAACCGCGACTCCTATTGCTTCTGAGGGTAGGGGGATCGTCCCATCTCTTCCATCATCTTTTCCCGGAAGACCTCTGCGGGTGTCTTCCACCCGAGGCACTTTCGAGGTGTCACGTTGAGGCGGTCGCAGATCATTTTCAATTCATGATCTGAGACCGCCGTGATGTCGCGCTTCCTTGGCAGCCATCTTCGGGCGCGGCGATTGGTGTTTTCCACGGTGCCTTTCTGCCACGGGCTAGATGGATCGCAGAACCAGGTTTGCGTCCCGATATCGGCCTGAAGGTGGGGCCAGCTGACGAACTCGGTGCCGCGGTCGAAGGTGATGGAACGACGCGCGACGTAGGGCAGATCCCGCACGGCTTTCATGATCTTACCCATGACTGGTTTCGTGCGCTTGTTCGGGTTCTTCAGCAGAACTGTGAAGCGGCTCATGCGCTCCACGAGGGAGGTCACATTTGACTGGCCAAAGCGTTGTTTGAACAAGACAAAATCAGCTTCCCAGTGTCCGAACTGGCGGCGGTGTGCGACATCCTCCGGCCGGAACAAGATGCTGACATTGCGGTCGAACTTGGGCTTCTGGCGCTTTCTGGCACGACGCGGCTTTCGGGCTTTGCGGTGCTCGGGCAGATACCACCACAGCTCTTTGTCCATGCCTTCCTTGGAATAGATATAACGGTAGATCGTTTCCTGGCAGACGCGCAGTTTTGCGCCTTCATAGATCATGCGGTTGCCGATCTGCTCGGGCGTCCAGCCTTGCTTGATCCGCGCGATCACGGTCTTGCACAGTTCGGGATGTCGGATCAGCTTACGTTGCACAGACCTACGCTTGTCTGTCTTCAACTGCGCAGCATGACCGAAGTAACCCGCATACTTCTTTGGAAAGGCATCATCTGCCCAGAAATTGCGTTTGATCTCGCGAAAGATCGTCGATTTGTGGCGTTTCAGAACGCGTGCCATCTCTCTGACGGGCACCTTTGCATGCCACCAGCTCTCGATCTTACGGCGTTCTTGTAGTGATAGTTGCGTGTAAACGGCTCCCATGCCAAGATCTCCCATTAGATAACTCATTGTTTTCTAATAGGAGTCGCACTTCAGGGTAGCGCGCTCCCGGGTACAACTCCTCCGTGGCGCATAATGTATCTTATGTTAATTTCAGAGATGCAAGTTAGATTATTTTTACCTGCGTGCCGACTTTGGCTAAATCAAACAATTCCACGATATGTTCGTTATAAAGACCAATGCATCCGCTGGAGGACCTCCTGCCAATTTTTCGTGTGTCTTGGGTGCCATGGATTCTATAGTATTGCCAACTAAGACGCAGCGCCCTGATACCTAGCGGATTCTCTGGCCCTGGCGCCACATATTTTGGTAAGGTTGGGTCGCGCTCAAGCATTGAAGGTGTTGGTCGCCAATCGGGCGCAGGATCCTTGTAGACTACGCGAGTATACCCGCGGCGTGTGAGCTCTTCGCTCATGGGTACGCTCGTTGGATAAAGTTTGTAAATGCTTTCGTCTTCAGACCAGAACTGCAGCGCTCTGGAAACCGTATCGCACAATATCGCTCCGTTCTGAAGATTGTCGAAGTGATCTTGCCACTCGTCTATCGAAAATGAAGAGATATTCCGTTTAACTGTATCCGGCTCTGCATTGTTCTGAGACAAGCCGGGGCCGGCCGAAATTGATAATCCAGCTCCCATGATCGAACGCAAAGCCATTCTTCTATTGAGGAATCGTACCATTTCTTAAGCGTTCCTTTGCCGCTTCCATAAGACAGTTTTGCATGCTCTAGTTGCTTTAGGTTCAACTCAAGAAAACGTGAGTTTGAGCACGAAAAAAGCCGGATAGGCCGCCTCCAAACCCATATTTTTGGGAGTATACTTGCTCGCACGGTACGCTTTAGCCATGCCAGATGCCGCCACCGAGATCGCCAGGCTGTACGCCGCGCTTGCCGCTTCGGAGCCCCGCGCCGAGGCTGCCGGGAGCGAGCTGGCGTAGATCTGGGCCGTGGTCTCGACCTCGAAAGCGATGATCAAGCATCTGAAGCTGGACTCGCCAAACTCAGGAGAGAGCAATTTGGCCACAGCTCGGAACGCCGAGCCCGGCTGATCGACCAGTTGGAGCTGCAGCTCGAAGAGCTCGAGGCGGCCACCACCGAAGACGAGATTGAAGCCCTGAATGTGGCGAAGACCTCGACCGTCGACGGCCTCGAACGCCGACGCCCGACGCGCAAGCATTCACTGAACCATCTACCGCGCGAGCGCATGGTCATCGAAGCGCCTACCACCTGCTCCTTCTGCGGGTCGGACCGCATCGTGAAATTGGGCGAAGGCATCACCGAGACGCTTGAGGTCATCCCCCGGCAATGGAAGGTGGCCCGGACCGTCCGCGAGAAGATCAATCAGCTACCCGCCCCATTCCATCCGACGCCATGGGTATGGGCTGAGCCGAACCTGCCGGCGATGGTTCTGTTCGAGAAGTTCCGACCGCACCAACCGCTCATCCGCTAGGCCGAGCGCTACGCCTGGCAGGGTGTAGATCTCAGTCTATCGACCCTGGATGATAAGGTCGGGGCCTGTGCTGCCGCGCTCGAGCCGATCCACGCCCTGATCCGGACCCATTCTCTGGCGCCCGAGCGCCTGCACGGCGACGCCACCACGATCTCCCTCAGTCCCTTCACCTGCCTGCCCCCGGCGCTTTCTGTTCGGAGCATCAGGCCTGTGTCCCGGGTCAGCGCCAATTCCGAATATATGAGGTTCGGAATTGGCCCTGACCCTTACGTCCGGGGAAAATTCAAACGGCGGTTTTGGGCAAATTACGTCCGGCGGTTACAGAGATGCGCCGGTTGAAGGCACTTGAGCACGAAAACACCCGCCTGAAGAAGATCGTGACGGACCTGACACTGGATCGAAAAAGCTTCAGGATGTCATTGGCCGAAAGCTTTGCAGCCTCGCTGTTTACGCGAGGTTGTTACCGGGATGTACGTAGTTTGAAGTGTGTCGATCCGGAAGTCTGAAGGGGCCATCTGCTTTGACACGTGCCCGGCGAACGGATTTGGATGCCGTCGAGAGGCGGATCAAGGGTCTCACAGAGACGCGGGAGAGTCGGGTCTGAGGTCACAAGAACCGGCACAATTCGTTTTTGACCCGCGTGCCAACTTCGGCGGAAACTAAGAAATCCGTCCCAGTTACGTGCGTTTCGGTGACTCTTAATCTACTCTGCTTCTGCGACGTTGCCGTGGCCATAAAGGGCGGCGTTTTTATGTGCGCGATCCACATGCTCGAACTCCAGGCTAGAATGACGAATGCCAAAATCACCTCTCAGAAGGCTTTTGAGTGTGGCCTTGACATTTTCTGTCTTGCTCCATCCATCTGCCGTCAAAACGATGTGACAATCGAGTGCCACTTCGTGCTCTTGCATCTGCCATAAATGAACATGGTGCACGTCCTCGACACCTTCCGCACTCCGCAAAGCCTCGAGGACAGCGTTGTTGTCGATGCTGGGTGGGCTACCGAGCATCAATGTCCGGATAGGTTCGCCTATCTCGATAATAGCCAGATAGAGGATATAAAAAGCGATGCCGATGGTGATCGCCGGATCGACCCATCGCATGTCGTAAATAATGATTAAAGAGCCGCCAATGACTACCGCTACAGAAGCCAAGGCGTCGGACAGGTTGTGCAAAAAGAGCGCACGAATGTTCACGCTGCCCTTTTGCATCGAATAGGTGAGCAGCGCTGTCAAAGTGTCGACCACCAGTGCCACACCACCCAGAACTACCACTGTCCAGCCTTGGACTTCTGTGGGATCAATCAAACGTATGCCACCTTCATAGATGAGATACAATCCAATCAAGATAAGGGTTGTATAGTTGATTAAAGCCGCGACGATCTCGACTCTTCCGTAGCCGAATGTCATGCGATCGTCTGCGGGCCGACGAGCAATCTTTCGCGCGGCGAAGGCAATAACCAACGATGCCATGTCTGAGAAATTGTGCAGCGCATCCGCAATCAACGCGAGGCTTCCGGATAGTATCCCGCCGATAATCTGCGCGAATGTCAGAAGGCCATTAGCCCAGATGGCAATAAATACGCGTCGGTCGCCTGTTGCTGGGTCAGTTTGCGCGTGGCCGTGATCATGCGGCACGGTCTGCCTCCTCGTGACTGTGATTTCGTCGACTGGACTGGGAGTCTCTTGGTAGTTTTCCGCTCCGAATCGCACGTACTCGCGCGTTCATCCAGTGCCGTATGAAGCGGCGAAAGAGCCAGTTGCGCAAAAAACCGAAGTCTTGACGATACTCTGAGAAAAACTCGTCTGGCTCATCGAACGTGCCTAGATCACGGACAATACCATTGTCCTGGATGTAAGTGTCGGTACCGTTCCAACCGATAGGCGGTGCACTCAGGCATTCCGTCGCAACACCGAAACCGCATAGCGCCTCCTCATCGCCGAATTTCCGTTGAAGCGTTTGCAAAAAAGAAGTGTCTAGAATGAAACCCTCAAGATTTACCCAACCCTCAACTGTTTCGACCTCGACCCAAGAATGTAAAATTTCAGAAGGTGCGAGCGGGTAGACAAGTTCTGGCACGATGCCCCTCTGAAGTGCCTTGTGAATGGTAAACCCATGAAGCCTGCAACGTATGCCGACACTGCGAAGCAAAGCCATGAGGAGTGTACCCTTGGTGTTGCACTGACCGTAGCCATCCTCCAGCACCTCGGAGGCTTGAATGTCGTCAGAACGGTTATAACCAAAGGCAATTTCGTCCCTGACGAAGTTGTAGGCAGCGCCAATGCGATCATGTTCTGCAAGAGCTTTCCAGTGGCGGCCGTTGGTCAACTGCCGAATTGAAGTTGCGTCATAATTCAGCAATCGCGTTTTTTTTAGATAAGGCTCGACCTTCGTCATAGAATCTCTCCAAGACTAACATGTCGGGAATAATAGTTGCTACAGTGGCTATAGCTTCAACCCCAAACCTATGCGCACCTCGTGGATCGCATCCGCACGCGGCATCCCTTTTCCGACAAGAACGTCAACCTGCCGCAACAGCTGAACTATTTCGTCGGGCTTGTGTCACTTGTTTGCCATTCTCTGTCCTCCGTTTCCTAAACATAACGGTGGACCAATTTAGAGGGGGAGGTTCAGGACCGTTCGACTTTTTCAACTATTGATGCTGGCCTGTGCAGCTGCAAAGTCTTCCACTTCTCGGCCCCACACAAGGGCTGGACAGTATACCCCCCTGCAGGCCTTTTTCGCGTCAGCCGCATGCTAAATAACGGTCAACAGGTCGCGGAGCAGTTCTTCCAGATGCCGTGGGTGTCAGCGGTTCCTGCACCAGCAGATCGAGCGTCAAATAGCTCCTCGCCGAACACCATCTTTGCTAGCTGCCATCCAACTAGCGTGTTGCACGCGCTCAGTAAAATTTTCAAGTGTCGAACCCCCAAGTAGCACTCAAGCGCACGTCGTAAAACAACCTAAAATTCAGGCCAAAATCGTTAGCGGATGGGCTTTTGCGGCGGGAATATCAAGCGCCAATTTCTTGGTGATCGGTTAAGCACTCGGAATGGTCTCGAAGCACCTCCAGCACGCGACAATCCGACATTTGCCCGCCGCTGCATTCGCGCACCATTCTTTTTAATTCAGTACGAAGAGCCTCTAGACGGGCTAATCTTTGCTCGACTTGCTTTAGCTGCCGGCGGGCGATTGCATCGGCTTCCGCGCAGGACTTTTCCGGATGATCGCTGAGATCGAGGAGTTCACGGATCGCGTCCAGAGAAAATCCTAGTTGCCGTGCGTGCCGGACGAAAGATAGACGGTCGAGTTCGTCGAGGCCATAGCGCCGTTGGCCGCCTTGGGACCTGCCGGGTTCAGGCATAAGGCCGATCTGCTCGTAGTATCTGATGGTCTGCACTTTCGTTCCAGTCTTCTTCGCGAGCGTCCCTATTGTCAGCATTGCAGGTTCCCCATGTTACCTACAGTCAGTGTAGATTTACGCGGCGCGTATCGCAAGCTCCAACTGGGTCTCGCAGACCGGTGAGTGACCAATCGAGAAGTGCCAATGATGCTTGCACCTACAGCGGCTAGAGGATGTACGCATGTTAGATATCAAGAATCGGAACTCAAGGAGTAGCGCTAGATTTTCAAGTCTTCAGAGTTTATTTTGGGGTCTTGGCGCGTGGTGAGGATCCGGAACAGGATCAATTTTTGCAAGGCACTAGCCAATAACTGCGGCATCATGGGACGCGGGCCAAATCTGTATTCGAAAGAACTGCTGTTTTGCACGAAGCCCGAACAGGCATCGCTGTTGACCAGTCGGTTGGACAATTGGCTATGCTCCCTGCTTGACAGGTTGAAGGCATCGCAAGGCGTCAGGACATTGCACAGTGCGTCATCTTGCCCAGACAGAACGCTTAGATAAAGAGGTCAGAGAATGCGTATAGCCTTGGCTTGGTATCGCGGGTTGCTTGTGAGTTTTGCAATCTTTCTGGTTTTAGTGGCAAGTCCTGTTCGCGCCTTGGAGTCCAATGCGTATCGGTCCGAAGCACTGACGGCGCGCTTGATCGTCGCGGAAGCGGGAATCGCCCCGGGATCGCTGTTTCTTTCGGCGGGTTTGAAGATTGAATTGGAGGAAGGATGGAAAGCGTACTGGCGGTCACCCGGCGAGGTTGGCCTGCCGCCGGAGATCGACTGGGAAGGGTCCACAAACCTTGAATCCGTCGACATGCTTTGGCCCGCACCCACGCGTTTTCGCGCCTTCGGAATTGAAAACTTTGGCTACGGCAAGAAAGTTACATTTCCGTTACAATTGCAGCTTATGGATTCTGATAGGTCAGCCGAGCTGAAGGCAATCGTCAATCTGCTGATCTGCTCCAATGTGTGCGTCCCGGAAAGGTTTGAACTGACTCTCCCTGTTCCATTGGGATCCGGCGTCGACGCTAGAGCCGCGACCGAAATCGCGACATGGGCCGCTCGCGTACCTGTCGTAGGAACAGAAAGCGCAATAGCGATCTCGGGCGCAGCGCTGAAGCAGGGTCAATCTTTGGTTATTCACATGACGCGGCCTTCTGGCTGGAACAATCCCGATATTTTTCCGGAGTCTGATGCAGGCTCTGCATTCGGTGCGCCCGATATCCGCCTTACAAATGATCGTACCGGTCTTTGGGCAAGTATTCCGATTCTCGCGTTAAGCGAGGAACAATCCTCCCTTCGAATTACTGTCGTGGACGACGATGTCGCGGTTACATTCGATGATGTGAACACCACCGACATTGTACCTGCTCCACCTTACGCATCCGAAACCGGCCAAGATAGGGGTCAGTTTTTCCCGATTCTCTTGCTGTCCTTCCTGGGAGGGTTGATAGTGAACGTAATGCCATGCGTCTTGCCAGTTCTATCGATCAAATTCGGATCGGCGCTTCGAATGAAGAATCGCTCCGTTTCACAATTGCGCGCGGGGTTTGTCGCTACGGCTGGGGGAACTGTTGCTTTCATGTGGGTACTGGCCTTTGCGGTCATAGCGCTGCAGATGCTCGGATATGCCGTTGGATGGGGTATGCAATTTCAGAATGCATATTTCTTGACAGCACTCATTCTCGTTGTCGGACTCTTCGCGACTAATTTGTTTGGAGTTTTTGAAATTTCTTTGCCCAGCAGTTGGATGGCGAGGCTATCTGGCCGCTTTGGGCGGGGGTATGCCGAAGACTTCTCCACCGGCGCTCTGGCTGCGATACTTGCAACGCCTTGTTCCGCCCCGTTGCTGGGGACAGCCATTGCCTTCGCGCTTTCCGGCACGACAGGCGATATACTTGCGGTTTTCACAGCGATGGGGATTGGGCTTGCACTGCCATATATTCTGGTTGCCGCTTGGCCTGGTTTTCTGTCCCGACTGCCCAAACCGGGACCTTGGATGATAAGCTTGAAAATTGTTCTCGGATTGCTGCTTGCCGGAACCGTTGCATGGCTATGCTGGGTCTTGATTGGTGTGACGTCGCCAACCCTCACAGGCTTGGTGCTGCTGGGTCTTGGGTTCATCGTACTGGCTACGAGAGCCTATCAGGCCCAGCCCAATAACGGTTTGCTGTGGGGAATGACTGCGGTTTTGGGCATGACGTTGGCGGCCCCTGCACTGCTGCCAAAAGGCTCCGATGATGTAACAGACTCGATCAATTCTTACTGGGTCGAGTTCGACCGGTCCCGGATCGCGCGTGAAGTGTCGCAAGGCAAAACCGTATTCGTGGACGTTACTGCGGATTGGTGCATCACTTGTAAAGCAAACAAAACCCTGGTCCTAGATCGTGAACCAGTTTTGGGAGCACTTGGCGAGGAAGCGGTGATTGCGATGCGCGCGGATTGGACGCGACCGGACGCGAGAATCCAATCCTATCTCGAGACACACGGCAGATACGCAATTCCGTTCAACATCGTCTACGGTCCAGATGCGCCTGAAGGTATCATTCTATCTGAATTGCTATCCGTGGATGCGGTTCTCGAAGCGCTGTCGGCTGCCGATCTCAGCGCTGTCCGAAAACGATGAAATAGTGCCGTTGCATCGCTCAAGAGAGGCAGAACCTGCAATGGTTCAGTTTCAGGTGAAGGGAAGCTGTTATGTATCTGAGAATTCGCAGCCTCAATTTATTTTTTGATCCGATCCAATCGGGCCGTGGCGGCGGCACGCGTCGGGTCGGTTTCCGGAAGGCTTTCGGCCAAGCTGCGCGCTTTGCCGGCGGCGTTCTGGGCAGCATCAAAGTCACCCAACACACTGTACGCCTCCGCTAGCCGAAGCCATCCTTCAAGATTGGCTGGGTCATTCAACAATCGCGCCGCCAAGCGGTCAACCATGGAGCGGACAAAAGTGCTGCGCTCCTCGACTGACATATCTTGGGCGGCCTCGATATCGACCGCACGGGGGCCCCGTGCGTCCTGTGGATCCGGAATTAAATCAGCTAGAGTGACAGGGGTCTCTCCGACCTGTTCCCCCAATCGGTTGGCGACAGACAGAAAAAGTTCCATCCACGGATAGGCGCGATCCGCTCTCTTGAGACGCTCGATCAAAAGCGCCCTCGCTTCCTCTGGAACCCCGTCCTGTTCGAGGATCCGGGCCCTATAGAAAATTGGGCCTGGATCATCAGGGTCCATCTCTGATGCACGTTCGATCACGCTTTCCGCTTGCGGCGTCACGATCCCGTTCTCGGCTGCGATCAAGGCCTCGGCAAATAGCAGTAGGGTTGAGATATCTACATTGTCGCGAACTGTGACGCGTTCGAATGCATCGGCGGCATCATCGTAACGAGCTGTACGCATATAGGTCTGACCGAGCAGAACCCAACCATCACTTGGTCCACCCGACGGGTCAGCTTCAAGCCGGGTTTTTAATCTCTGGGTTAACTCTGAGAGGTTTGCGGCTTTCTGGATTTCAGATGCGCGAGACGCCAGAGGCTGGCTTTCGATCTTTGGCGAGCCGATTTGAGAATACAAAGCAAAGGCTACCAATGGCGTAGCAATGGCGGACGCGAAGATGATGCTTCGCCCACTTGCGCGCGACGACTCACGTGTCGCAAGCCGACCGGCAGCCAGAATGCGGCGTTTGATTTCAACCCTGGCCGCGTCCCCCTCGGTAACGGATATCAGATTCCGCTCTTGATCAATATCAATTTCGGAAAGCTGATCCTTGAGGATAACCAACGCTCCATCCTTTCTATTCAGGACTTCACCCGTTCGATAGAGACAGGACAAGAACAGGAGGGCGGTGATGGATGCCATCGCGCCTAACACCAACCAAATCATGGGCCTCTCCGTCCTTCATTCTCCTTAAAAATGGCCTCGAACTCACGCTCTTCATCGGGGCTCAGTGGATCAGCAGTGCCATCAAGAACCGCCCTGCTTCGGCGCCTGATTGTGACAAAGACAACGCTAATCCCAACGGCAAGAAGAACCGCAGGTCCGAACCACAACAAATATGTGGCGGGTTTCAGTCGCGGCTTGAAAAGGACGAAGTCACCGTAGCGATCTACGAAAAACGCAATGATCTCGTCATCTGTTTCACCTGCAATCAGACGTTCGCGCAGCAAGGTGCGCATCGTTCGGGCAACACCAGCATTCGAGCTATCGATATCCTGATTTTGGCAGACAACGCAGCGTAACTGCTTTGAAAGCTCCCGGGCGCGCGACTCAAGCACCGGATCATCCAGCAACTCATCTGGCTCCACAGCCCAGGCCGCGGTTGTCGCGGCAAGCACCAGTACGAGTAAATAGAGCCAACCCTTCATGATTGACCACCTGCTGCGGCCAACGCAGCACGAATTTCATCCTGTGCCTCTGGCGTCACAATGGGACCAACATAGCGATAGACTACGATCCCCGTTCCATCGATCACGAAAGTCTCCGGTACGCCGGAGATACCCCACTCAATCCCGACGCGGCCTTCGCTGTCTGATCCGATCCTCTCATAGGGGTTGCCAAGCTCCTCCAGCCAATTGGCTGCATCTGCTGATTTGTCCATGTAGTTGATCCCCATCAGCCGAACACCGTCCTGTTCGACAAGCCTTGTGAGCACCACATGCTCAGCACGACAGGGCACGCACCATGAAGCGAATACATTGACCAAAACCGGCTCGCCAACGCTACGAAGGGCTGCGGACGACAGTCCGGGTGTCTGAGTACCCTCTACCGGTGGGAGTTCAAAATCCGGAACTGGTTCGGAGACCAAAGCGGAAGGGATTGCGTTAGGATCACGGTCTGGGTTGAGCCCCCAGAACAAAAATCCACCCAAGACTACTGCGATCAGCGCTGGCAGCGCGAGAATGATTTTCTTCATCGTATCATTCCGCCGGTTGAAGCGCTGACGACCGGCTCTTTGGCGACGGCGCACCCACCCGCAATCTCCGGTCCGATAGCGAGAGGGACCCGCCAAGCACCAGCATCGTCGCTCCGATCCATATCCAATTAACCAGTGGTTCGTAGAGGATGCGCAAATTCCACTGGCCCGACGCCGTTTCGGCCGCAGGTTCACTGATGGTGACGTAGAGATCACCGCTTAGCGTTGATCGGATTGCAGATTCGGTTGTGGACGTCCCCGCAACTGGATAGCTTCTGCGCTCCGGACGAAGAAGCGTAATCTCCCGTCCATCTTTCAAGACGCGAAGCTGGCCTTGTTGTGCGATGTAGTTTGGACCACGGAACCGTTCGACGCCGTCGAATATTACCTCAAAACCTGCGATGTCCACGGTCGACCCCGGTTCTGCGAAAAGAACACGTTCTTCCTTCCAGGCTGTTGAACCTACGAATCCAAGCACAAGCATTGCAACGCCGAGATGCGCGAGCGTCATACCGTGCGCGGAGCGCGGCAGGTTCCGCGCGCGACGCAGCGACTGAGAAAGCGGTAGATCAAAGAGCTTGATACGCAGCGCCCATTCGCGCAAAGTCGCAAAAAAAACCCAGGCTGCAATCCCTATTGAGACCACAGCGAGCAGGGGCCCGTTTGTCTGAAGGTACCAAACGATCCCCGCGACACCAATCGCGATACCAAAAATCAAACGCAGCCGTTGCCAGATACCGGGAAGATCGGCCCGTTTCCAAGACAGGAATGGGCCAACTCCCATTATTATGACGAGCGGCAGCATGAAAGGGATAAAAGTCGCGTTGAAATACGGTGGTCCTACAGAGATCTTTTCTTCAGTCACCGCTTCCACAAACAATGGATAGAGTGTTCCAAAAAGGACGGTCGCCGTTGCGGTCGCGAGCAGAAGATTATTGAGCAAAAGCCCAGCCTCGCGGCTGATTGGCCGAAAGACGCCAACCGATCCAAGCTGAGGCGCGCGCCATGCGTAAAGTGTCAGTGAGCCGACAATTGTCACACCAAGAAGGCCGAGAATGTACACGCCGCGCGCTGGGTCGACCGCGAACGCGTGAACGGATGTCAAAATGCCGGATCTGACGATAAATGTCCCAAGAAGTGACAGAGAAAAGGTCAGGATGGCTAAAAGAATGGTCCAGCTTTTGAACGTATCCCGCTTTTCCGTGACAATAGCCGAGTGCAGGAGTGCCGTGCCGAGAAGCCAAGGCATGAAGGATGCGTTTTCAACCGGGTCCCAAAACCACCAGCCGCCCCAGCCAAGTTCGTAATACGCCCACCAAGAGCCGAGTGCGATCCCCGCAGTGAGGCTGATCCAGGCCGTCAGAGTCCATGGCCGCACCCAACGCGCCCATGCGGGATCCACCCGGCCCTCTATCAGAGCCGCGACCGCGAAGGAGAAGACGATCGAGAAGCCGACATACCCAAAATACAAGAGCGGGGGGTGCATCGCCAACCCGATGTCCTGCAGAAGCGGGTTAAGATCCGTGCCATCCAGAGGCGGCGGGAAAACCCGCTCGAACGGATTGGATGTAAAGAGCATGAAGCTCAGGAAACCGACACTAATCCAGGCTTGAACCGATAACGTTCGCGCTTTGAGACCAACCGGAATGTTTCTGCCCAGCAGCGCGACCCCAGCCCCGAAAAGTACGAGAATAAGGGTCCAGAGAAGCAGGGACCCTTCGTGGCTGCCCCAAGTGCCCGCAACCTTGAAGATCATCGGCTTTAGCGAGTGGGAATTTTCCACTACGTTTTGAACAGTGAAATCACTGACAACAAATGAGCGCATGAGTGCGCCAAACGCAATTGCAACCAATGTCACCTGAATCGCGGCTGTCGTCTTCGCACTTTCCATCCAAAGCACGCGCCCCGTGTTCGCCCCTACAATTGGCAGGACACTTTGAACAATTGCGACTGCAAGCGCCAAGACTAGCGCAAACTGTCCAATCTCAGGCGTCATGTTGCATGTTCCCGACGAGCGCTCTCGGATCACGGAGAACGACTTCTCCACTATGGCATTGGTCAACGAGATTTCTTATCATTTCGATCTACTTCGGCCAGTCGAGAACGGTTTCGCGAATTATTGACATCGACCCAACCGGAAACTTTCTGTGTCCAAGTCGCGATTGGAGCCACTGTGTTGATTCGACTTCATCGTAGTTCCTGAAGCAGCTGTAGGTTCAAACGTTTTAATTTTTGCTTTGGCTCTCAGATCCGCTGATTGCTATCTTTTAATATTTAAAACGCTTTGCACGGACCTTGGCATCGTGGATGCTTGCAGATCGTCACCAGCGTGACGTCGATCGCGAACCTAACCAATACGACAAATGACAATCTGGGCAGTCATTCAAAACGGATGGCAACTTCCCATTCACAGTCGCGTGACGTGCCGTCTCAGAAGGATAAAAGAGCTTGAACCTACAGCTGCTGCAGGATGTACGAGAAAGAAAAAATCGGAGCAGAAATTGTGCAAAGCTGCGTGGTGCTTTCAGGTCTTCAGAAGATATTGTGGATGCTGGCGGGTGCGGCATCGTTCGCCTTTATCGGGTTTTTGTTATCGGCTGACTACCGTGCCGCCAGCTGGCGAGATGTAAGTGAACCGCCGTTTTTTGCGGAGTTCGAACTAACAGGGCACAATGGAATGGTTTTTACAGAAGAGGACTTCGAAGGCCAGTGGATGCTGGTTTTCTTCGGCTTCACAAATTGTCCTGACATCTGTCCAACGACGCTCTCAGAGGTCGCAGCGGTGATGGAGGGTTTGGGAGATGACGCGTCAAAAGTCCAACCAATCTTCATCACGATAGATCCCCAACGAGACAACCCGACCGCACTGGCGCAGTATGTGCCAAAGTTCGACGCGGGCATCATCGGGCTCACAGGCACACCGGAACAGATCGATGAGACATCCGAAACCTTTCCAATCTTCTACGAGCGGATCGAGGAAGCTGCAGCATCAGACGGCTATACAATGGGGCATACATCACATCTTTTCCTTTTCGACACGCAAGCAGGCTTCGCAAAATCTTGGCCCTATGGCACCCCCGCTCAAGATATCCTCGCCGACCTAAGAGAGAGGCTCTGATTTTATGACCCGACTTTCCGGAGAGACTGCTCTCGGCCTGGCTTGGTTCATCGCGCTAAACGCATCTCTCGCCGTACTCTTCATCGGGGAGGTGCTGGGGCAGACTCCTTGCTTACTCTGCTGGGTTCAACGCACTTTCATGTTCCCCTTGGCCATAATTCTCGGGCTTGGGCTGTGGTGGCAGGACCGGCGCGTCGGTCGCTACGCGATCGCGCTGGCTATCGGTGGCGCCGCCATAGCACTTTGGCACCTCGGCCTCTATTTCGGGCTGATTCCCGAACGCATCCAGCCCTGCACTGCGAGCGGCCCATCCTGTACCGACGACAATCAATTGTTCTTCGGCATTCCTATCCCACTGATGGCGCTCGTCGCCTTCGCGATGATCGGTCTGCTGTCGGCTGTCTCACTGAAGGAAACACAAAAATGAAACGACGCGGCCTCATCCTGTCCGTTCTCGCTCTCGGTGCCGCCGGTTTCGGCGGTGCCGCATGGTACGCAACCCGCCCCGAGGCGATTGCCGAGGCCGCCCCCGTCGACCCGCAATTGGCCGATGGGCTGATCCGGCCCTATTCCCCGATCCTCGGCCCCGAGACGGCGCCTGTCACGATTGTCGAGTTTTTCGATCCAGCTTGCGAGGCGTGCCGCGCATTCTATCCCGTGGTCAAGGATATCATGGCTGGGCACGGTAATGCGGTACGTGTCGTAATTAGATACACTGCCTTTCACGGGGACGCTTCGGTGGAAGCGATCCGTGTTCTTGAAGCTGCGCGGATGCAGGACGTGTTCGAACCGGTGCTCGAAGCGGTCTTGCAAGAGCAGCCCCGATGGGCGTCCCATGGTGCGCCGGAGCCGGGTTTGCTCCTTGAGATTGCCGCAAGCGGAGGTCTGGATGTCGAAGCTGCCCAGACGCAGATGCTGGCCCCCGATGTTGTAGCGGTGCTGAACCAAGACCGTGCCGATGTCAAAACGTTTGGCGTGCGACAAACGCCCACGTTTTACGTAAATGCCAAACCGCTAGACCCGTTCGGTGAGGCGGAACTACGGCGGCTGGTGGCGACGGAAGTTGCGGCCAGCCAAAGTTGATACGCGGTCAGATGCAGGAGAAATTGTCGTGAAAAAACTTCCACACATCAAGGGATTGGCCTTTCTCTTGCTGCTCACGGGCCTGTCGGCCCCGGGATTTGCCGGCTCGGAGGATGTCGTCGTCGAGAGCGCGTGGTCCCGCGCCTCGATCGGCACGAGCCGTCCGGGGGCTGCCTACATGACCGTGCGCAACAGGGGTGACGACGCCGTTACGCTGACCAAAATTGCGACACCGCTGGCAATGATGCCCCAGATCCATGAGACGAAAACCGACTCCGCTGGCCTCAGTTCCATGGCGCCTGCAGGCGAGATCACGATTGAGCCCGGCCAAAGCGTGGCATTGGAGCCGGGCGGGCTGCACGCCATGCTCATGAAGCTGCAAGAGCCGATGGCCGAAGGCGAGACTTTCCCGCTGACACTGACCTTCTCGGATGGCGGCAAGGTGACGGTCGAGGTCCCAATCCTCGGGATCGCCGCGCGTGGACCAGAGGGCTGATGCAACGTCGGCAGCTCCTTCTATACGGCGCAGCCGGTGCCGGCGTCCTTGGCATGACGCTCTTCGTGGGCTGGTGGCGGGTGGACGGGCTTGGTGCGCCTGAACCAAAAGGGCAGCGGCCCCTGCCCCTATCGGCGATGGAGTTTCGGCTGACCGACCACGAGGGAAATGAGGTAGGGCCTGGCACCCTGATCGGTCGTCCGACAATGGTATTCTTCGGGTTCACCTACTGCCCGGACATCTGCCCGACGACCCTATCGGATATTTCCGGCTGGCTTGAGGAACTGGGCGACGAAGCATCAGAGATGAACGTTGTCTTCATCACGGTCGATCCGGAGCGGGACACGGTTGAGGCCATGGCCGAATATGTCGGCTATTTTCATCCGGTCATTCGTGGCTGGACGGGGCCGGAAGACCAGATTGCCCGCGCCACAGAAGGGTTTCGTGCCTCATTTGAGCGCGTCCCGACTGAGGGCGGCGGCTATACGATGAACCATACGGCAAGCGTATTCCTGTTCGATGCCGAGGGTGAGCTCGTCACGATGATCGACTATCACGAACCAAGAGAATTCGCGGTGCCAAAGATCCGGCGCGCACTGACAGAAAACGTAGAGGGGGCAAAATGAAGATAGGAACTGTCTTGGCGGCCGTGGCGGTCGCAGGCGCGATTTCGGTTGCCGGCATCGCCATCTCTGGCGTTCTGTCCAAAGAACCGGTGCCCCCTTCGATTGCTGAAGCGACCCTCTGGACTCCCGATCCGCTCACGCCGCCCCGGATTGCCGAAATCAATTCGGTCCGCCCCACACTCGCCCAGGCGGATATCGCATTCGAGTTCAGACCCGTGCCCCTCCTGACCGTTTCCCCCACAGATACCTCCTTGCCATCTATCGAGCCCTCGCTGGTCACCTGGTCGCGCGAGATTGCGTCGGGCGAGACGCTTGATGCGGTCCTCTCCGATGCGGGGCTGGATGCTTCGGATCGCGCCGAAATCGCCTTGGCGATTGGCGCGGAATACGATTTGCGCCGTCTGCGTCCGGGTCACATCGTTACCGTGGTTTCCACAACGGACGACAACCCGCGTCGTGTAGAACTCGCCGTCGAAGACGGTGTCCGGATAGAGGCGGTCTTCGGCGAACTGCTTGCCGCTCGCGTGTTGGAGCCGGACCCCGAATTGGTGACTTTCGCCGGCAAGGCGGTGATCGAGAGCTCGATTTTCGCTGCCCTGGACACGGCAGACATCCCCGCCCGTTTTGCGGTGGACCTGGCGCAGATGCTGGGCGGCACCGTGGATTTCCGTCGTGATCTCGCGGGTGGCGAGACGATGCGCCTCCTTTGGCGCGAGGCCCGAGACGGGAACAAGAGGATTGGTCAGCCTGAGCTTGCCTTCGCTGAGCTGGATCTTGGTGGATCGGTCTACGAGATCGTCTGGCCGGACGACGGCAGCGGTCAAGCGACGATCTATGTCGACGGAGAAGTGCTGCGCGTGTTTGCGCAACCGGTGGAAGGAGCGCGGCTGAGTTCCGTCTTTGGCCGTCGCACACACCCAGTCTATGGGAATGTGCGCATGCACACCGGCGTCGACTTTGCCGCGGCAAGCGGTACGCCGGTAAAAGCAACGGCGCCCGGACGCGTGAGCTTTATCGGACGTCGTGGTGGATATGGCCGGGTGGTGGAGATAGCGCATGGATCCGACACCTTGACACGATACGCACATCTCAGCGAGGTGCCGGACACACTCGAACAAGGGCAGCGAGTGATGGCCGGAGATTTGATCGGCCGCGTCGGTGCAACTGGCACCGCAACCGGCCCAAATCTGCATTATGAGGTTCTGGTCGACGGTCGCCCGACCGATCCTCTCTCTGACGACCGACTAGCAGAGGCGGCCGAGCGTGAAGCGGACGACACGGCCGCGCTTGAGCGACTGAGTGAGGCGCGTTCACTTCTGGCTGAGAGGCTCGCCAGCGAATTTGCCGAAACGACAACCGAAAGGCTTTGATCCATGAAACGATTGGCTCCCGCCCTTGCAGTCACGCTGGCCTTGTTTCCCGCGGGGCAAGCTGTCGCCGTTGCGATCCAGATTGACGTCCGAAAGACAAACGGCTGCGGCTGTTGTCACTCCTGGATGAAGCATCTGGAGGAAAGCGGATTCGCGCCGACAGGCGAGGACATGTTCGGGGGATCTCTTGTGCGCTTCAAACTCGACAATGGCGTGCCTCAGCGCATGGTGTCCTGCCATACGGCTTTGGTCGACGCCTACGTGATCGAAGGTCATGTGCCGGCATCAGACATTCAGCGTTTTCTGGATGAGCGTCCTGATGCAGTGGGGCTGGCGTTGCCGGGAATGCCCTATGGCTCGCCGGGCATGGGACCGGAAGACGATCGTGAGGCTTATGACGTCTTCCTGATCCGCGGCGATGGATCGACCGAGATCTTTAGCAGCTATTCGGCCGCTGACTGACGTATCGCCGAGACTTCAGCGCTTGGAACCTTTCTCTCCAATTACCCTTGGCTTTCTTGGAAGCCTGGCCGCCGGATCGCTGACTGCGGTCGGGGCGGTCCCAGTTCTTTTTGGGCGCATCCCGTCCCGGGCTACGCGCGATCTGCTGCTTGGCTTCGCAGCGGGTGTCATGCTCGCTGCTTCGTTTTTTTCGCTGATCATTCCAGCTCTCGACGCAGCCGAAGGACAGTTCGACAACGGTGCTCTCCCGGCGGCCATCGTTTGCGTTGCGATTCTGCTTGGCATGGGCGCCGTTGCTCTGATGAACGAACGGCTGCCGCATGAGCATTTCAAGTCGGGGCGGGAAGGCCCAGACGCCGCATCGCTGCGCCGCGTCTGGCTTTTCATCATCGCGATCACGATCCACAATTTTCCCGAAGGGCTTGCCGTCGGCGTCGGGTTCGGGGCTGACGGTTTGTCGGGCGGGTTGCCACTTGCTATCGGTATTGGATTACAGAATGCCCCCGAAGGTCTGGCGGTGGCGGTTTCGTTGCTCGGCGAGGGATATTCCAGGTTTCGCGCCTGGGGCATCGCCGCTCTGACCGGTCTCGTCGAGCCTTTCGGTGGGCTTCTCGGCGCGGGCATTATCAGTCTTTCGCAACCGCTGCTGCCTTGGGGTCTCGCCTTCGCAGCAGGTGCGATGCTCTACGTCATCAGCCACGAGATCATTCCGGAAACCCACCGGTCCGGCCATCAGAACAGGGCGACGCTCGGCCTCGCGGTTGGTCTTGTCATCATGTTGTTCCTCGACGTCTGGCTGGGATAAGCGTATGAGAACTTGCCTCTTCGTCGGTCTGCTTGCTGCTCTAATCGCCTTTCTTGTCGATCAGGCAACGAAGGCAATCGTTGTTTCCAATGCGACTGTACTTAGTTCCGGTGTATCGGTCTTTCCCGGCTTCAATCTCATCTACCTGCGCAATGACGGGGTGACCTTCGGGCTTCTCGGCGGTGCGCCATGGTGGAGCCTTGTCGTATTGGCGCTTGGCATCTGCGTCTGGTTGGCGGCCATGCTGATCCGTTCCAGCAGCCGGGTCGAGGCCATTGCCTATGGTGCGATCATCGGCGGTGCTCTTGGCAATATTCTGGACCGCCTGCGCTTTCGTGCAGTGACGGATTTCTTCGATTTCTACATCGGGACGGCGCATTGGCCTGCCTTCAACATGGCCGATATTTTTGTGGTTGGCGGCGTGGTGCTGCTCAGTGCGCCGTGGGTTGGCGCTCGACTTCAGACCGATTCATGAAGCCAGGTTTGCCGCAGTTCGTTAGTGAGGACCCAAACCTCTTCCCGCGCACAGGTCTTGCCCTTGTTGCCGGCGGATTGACGGTTTTGACCCTTCCGCCGTTTTCTTGGCTCATCGCGGTCCCTGTCTCCTTCTCCGTGCTCTTTATTGTTCTCCGGAACATCTCAACCTCGCGCGCTTTCCTTGTCGGTTGGGCTTTCGGACTGGGCCAATTCGGGATTGGAATTTCCTGGATCGCCGAGAGCTTTTACGTCGATGCCGAACGTTTCGGCGCACTGGCGATCCCAGCAGTAGTGGGACTGTCCGCCGGGCTAGCGATTTTCCCGGCCAGCGCAGCTATGCTTTTTGCCGCCATAATGCAGCATCGAGTTCTCCATGGTATTAAGGCGGGCCTTTTGCTTGCGACCTGCTGGATGGCCACGGAATGGCTGCGGGGTCATGTTCTGACAGGATTTCCGTGGAACCTTGCTGCATATGCTTTGGTCGATCACGCCGCGCTGCGACAGCCAGCGGCCTGGGTTGGAAGCTACGGCATGAGCTTTCTCACGGTCTTCATCGGCACCTTGCCAAGTGTTTTGATTGCGGTAGCGCCAAAGAGACGTCTGTCCGTTTTCGCGCTCTTTTCCGTTGCGATGACGGGTCTCTGGGGTGGCGGTACACTTTGGTCAAGTCAAGACGTTCCGCCGACAGACATTACATTGCGCATTGTTCAAGGCAATGTGCCGCAAGTCGAGAAGTGGGCACCGGGCAGCCGCAAGCGAACCTTGGAAAAATACCTGAGATTGTCTGTGCGACCCGGCCGTTTCGATCTGCTGCTTTGGCCGGAAACGGCTTTCCCCGGTTTTCTGGACGAGGACGCCATTGCGCGCACGCAAATATCTGCGGCTTTGCCAGACGGCAGGGTCCTTTTGACAGGTGCGCCGGACCGCGTAGAGGGAGATGGGGCAACCAGATATTTCAACACTGTACAAGCCTATGACGGCAGCGGTGAGATTCTGGCGGGATATGCAAAACATCATCTCGTTCCGTTCGGGGAATATGTGCCCCTGAAAGGCTTGCTGCCCTTTGAGCGGCTGACAGAAGGGTTAGGCGATTTTACGCCAGGACCAGGGCCACGCACACTGGCGATCCCTGGGGCACCTCTGGTCGGGGTGGCGATCTGTTACGAGATCATTTTTCCGGGCCAGGTGGTCGATGAGCTTCTCCGTCCTGACTGGATATTCAACGGTACAAATGATGCATGGTTCGGAACCAGCATTGGACCTGAGCAACACCTCGCTTCCGCGCGCATGCGCGCGGTCGAGGAAGGGCTTCCCGTGGTCCGCGCGGCCAACACTGGGATATCCGCGATTATCGATGCCAGCGGAGAGATCGTCGCCCGTCTCGACATCGGGCAAACTGGTGTCATAGATGCCAGGCTTCCGGCAGCGCATGCGCCCACGCCTTACGCACGTTTCGGTGATTGGACGTCGCTAGCGCTCATCTGTGCGGCCTGGGGCATAGCCTTTGCCGTCGGATTCACATGTCAACGTTTCAATCGCGAAAATACAAGATCGGAGGAATTGTGATGCTGGTGCTCGCGGGATTTGTCGGAGGTACGATTTGGGGTGGCTATCTGGCGCGGCGACGGAAAGGGGACCGCCTGGATATGCTTCAATATGCGACAAGCTCCGGCATTGTCTTCGGCTTGCTCGCCTATTTCGCCTCGTTGATCTTCTTGCGCATCATATCCTGAAACTAGTTTTGTACGGGCGACGAATTGAGACGGCTGATCCTCATTTCACTATATTTGTTCCTGTCGATTTTTGCATCAGGCTTGTTCGTTTGGGGTGCTGGCTACTTTCTGCTCAATGCCTCCGTTCCTGACTATGAAGAGAACTTTAGCGTTGCGGGTATAGAAGGCCCGGTTAACGTCCTGAGAGATGCTTCAGCTATACCACACATTTCCGCCGGCTCCGCTGCAGACAGCTATTTCGCGCTCGGTTTCGTTCACGCGCAAGACCGGCTGGGGCAATTATTGAGGGCAAGGCGGACAGCGCAAGGTTTATTGCCACTTGAGCAGATAGCTGAACTTGAACCGTCGACATCGGATGCACTCGAAGCATATGCCGCAGGTGTCAACGCCTGGCTTGGGCTGGTGTCCGAAGGCGGGCGCGGCAGAGGCGCACCTGAACTGTTGATCGCGGATGAGAGAACGATCGCGGCGTGGAGGCCCGTTGATAGCATCAATGTCGCAAACGCATTTCTGAACGATCTTCGCCCCGATAAACTTCAGAACGAACTGTCTGGATTCCCAGATAACCAGATTCCGTCAGATCGACCCGCGACACCCGAGTTGTTTGCCGCTTCTCCAAGGGTCAAACTGACTGCGTGGGCGTTGCCCGAAGATCGGACTACTACCGGAGCACCGATGCTTGCGGCGGATATCAGTGGTCCTTTGTCACTGCCGTCCGAATGGTACTTGGCAGACCTTCAAACGCCGGAAGGGGTCGCGATTGGCGCTACGATGCCAGGCGTGCCTTTCATTGTCGTTGGTCACAACGAGCGCGTCGCCTGGGCGTTCAGATCTTTTTCGCCAAATGAAATAGAAGAACCAGAAGTTTCCAAAGCTGCGCAGACAAGTGATTTCTTGATGATGCTCGACCGTCTGGCCAAGTCCGCCGGTGTGAACTATGCTCTGAACGCAACCATGAACAAGGTGCCAGATGGATTGGAGGTCCTAGCGGTCGACCGGACAACTCTGGCGGTTTGGCCTGAAAGCGAGGTCAAGCGTCCTGGATCATTTCAAGACGCCAGACTTGCAGTTCTCGATGATCGCCGGCCCGTATTCACTGTCGAGAGCGCGATTGCGGTTCAACGCGACACGGTCAGCGCTGTCGCGCGTACCCTTCTTCCGCTGATGGCAAAAGAGCTCTGGTTCGTGAGTTCCGCAAGCGACATCAAGGAGAACAAAGTCGGAAAGCTTCGCGAAGAAGTTTTGGACGAGCTTTCTCAATGGAATGGCGAGATGGGTCGCTACTCACTGGAACCGCTCGTGTTCTGGACATGGGTACGTGCTTTGCAAAGACGCATACTTCAAGATGAGTTTCCATCTGCAACTGCGGTCTGGACCAGACCGAATCCTGATTTCCTATCCGCGGTCCTTTCAGATCGAAGAGGGAGCGCAATCTGGTGCGACATCCGCCCGTCCGCCCGCATTGAGACCTGCCAGGATCAGGCTCGTGCAGCTCTGGATGATGCCATTGCCAAGCTTGTTGACCGGTACGGAAGCGATCCTTCAGTCTGGTTCTGGGGCGCGGAACACACACTGAATATGCAGTGGTCGCCAATCCAGTCGAACGGGATTATCAGCGATTTGTTGTCTCTCGAAGCGCCATACTCGGGTGACCCTTATACACTGATCGCTTCTGACAATGACCGCCCGGTCGCCTCCAGCGTCGGCACTAATTTTCAGGCAGTCATGTCGTTTTCGGATGAAAGCCTCTCCTATTTCATCACGCCTGCCGGTCAGTCCGGCCATCCGCTGTCACGTTTCTACGACAACCTGTTTCCTAGGTGGATGCAGAGCAAATACCTCGTGATGTCAACCGATCTATCTTTGGCCCGGGGTGGCGCAGTAGGAACTTCGCGACTTTCACCCTTATCCGCCTACAGCCGGGCAGTAAAACAAGGGAGGAGCCGATAATCACATATTTCCTCCTTTTCGACCCGTTTGGATATGCGATTTCGCCAGTGTCCCTTGTTTCCGTCAGCTTGGCCGCATGGTACTACATGCGCGGCCTCGCGCGATCCGCTCGTATTCGCGGGACGGTTTCTCTTTGGCGGCAGGCTATGTTCTTCGCTGGCTTGACCTGCATTTTCGTGGCCACGAATGCGTCTCTGGCTTCATTGGGGCACAGCCTCTTTTCGGTGCACCAGGTGGAACATCTTCTCCTTCGCCTTGCAGGACCACTGCTCATCGCTGTTTCGCAGCCGTGGCGCATCCTGCAAGCCGGTTTGGAAAGTCGGTGGCGTCGATACCTCGGCGCGCTGGCGAACGCCTGGTTCGTGCGGTTCATGGCGCATCCGGCAACCGCCACTGCCTTGCTCATCGCTTCGCTCTTCGTCTGGCAGATACCGGTCCTTTACGGACTTGCGCAGCGCATCGCGGCGGTCGAGCTGCTCGCACATCTGGCGATGGTGCTGGCAGGGATCTGGTATTTCGGCATGCTTTTCGACTGGAGGGATCCCCCTGCCGGTGCGCGACGCGGAGCGAGGCTGATCTCCGGTTTTGTGGTGATTGTTTCAAACATTTTTCTGGGTTCCCTCACGACACTTAAGGAGGTGGCCCTTTATGCCTCCTACCAAACGACAGGCACCGGCTTATCTGCAACTTTATCCGATGAAACGATTGGTGGCTACGTGATCTGGGTCCCATCCTCGATGGTGATGATCGCCGCGATCATTCTGGTCATGAACGGCTGGAACGCTGCGGAAGTGCGTCGCTGGGATGCGCGATACGAACTGACGCGCGCCTCGAACTCCGCCGCGCTCGAATTTCCGGAAACGGCCGAAGAGTTGCGTCTGAAGGTTGCAAAGCCAAATCGTGACATGGGCCGGACGCTCGCCCTAGGCGCGTTGGTCATGTTCTTGATCGTCATGATAACGGTGGTGACGATTGTGTATGCACTGTGATCGTTGCCATCCCGCCAGCACGCAATGCGCAGGCATGACGAGAACTGTTCACGAGGCACCTTGTCGCATCCCGCTTGCGGCTTGGCACGTTGTGATACGCGCCGAAATGATATAGCAAACCGGTATGGATGAGGGGACCGAAGCAACCGAGACGTCGGACCCTACGGCGAGCGATGTCAAGCGAACGACCAGATCGAGCAATCGAATGGTGCTCTGGATTTTGCTGTGCGTTGCCGGTCTCTTTTTCGCAACGGCCTTTGGCGTGGCGATATTGGTAAAATATGGCCCGTACTGACGCGACGATGACCCGCCGAGCGCTGCTCCGGCGCATGGGGTCCGCAGGACTGGTCGTGCCGCTGGCCGCCTGTAACGAGGCTGGATGGTATGGCGAGGATGTAAGCGGGCTTTTACCCGACCTGTCTTTCACCATGACCCGGGCTCAGGACGGGACGCGCGTGACACAGGCCGATTACGAAGGACAGGTCGTCGCGCTGTTCTTTGGCTTTAGCTTCTGCCCCGATATCTGCCCGATGACACTCTCCAACCTGTCCGCTGTGGTCGATCAGCTGGGCGAGGACGCCGCGAAACTGTCGATACTCTTCGTTACAGTGGACCCCGAGCGCGATACGCCCGAGGTGATGACGGAATACGCCGCCGCCTTCACGCCGTGCGTTGACGGGCTGATCGGCACGCCCAACCAACTGGCCCGTCTTGCCCGGCGCCTCAAAGTCACCTACAAGATCGAACCACATCAGCCGGACGACTTGACCTATGATGTATCGCACGGCAAGTCTGTCTATGTTTTCGATGCGCAAGGCGACGCGCGCGTCATATGGCCCGGTTTCGATACGCTACAGGCCGACATCGCTGGGGCCACCGGCGACATCCGCCGCGTGATGAGCGCCTGAAGGCTAAAGGTCTGCGTTGGCGGCGCGCATATTTCGCACCACCACCAAGAGGCCCAGAACGCTCATCATCGCGGGAGGAATCCAGATGACGATGCCGCCGATCTGCTGATCCGTTACCGCAGAGATCGAAGGGAAATACCGCCCGCAGAATGCGTAATAGGGAAACAAGTCCACCGTGGCGAAGGAGATGAGCGCGCCTAGAATGATCTGCGGAAACATGACGCCCACGGCCAGCGCAGCGCGCCAGCCGAAACGCAACCACGCGGGCGGCGCGGGCCGAGTGTCCAGTACCAGCGCCCAGAACAAGATGCCGTCCACCGCCATCGACCAGTTCATCACCTGGTAGAGCACCGGGTCAAGCATGGCGGCGAAATGCACCGGCGGGATCAGCCAGAACCAGAACAGTCCGACGAAGAGTATCACCGCTATGACGGGCTGCTGGATCGTGCGATAGATAACAATCACCAAGCGGCTGGCACAGAGCGCGCGCAACCATTCCGGCGCTCCCGCCAGCAGCACCGGGCCACCCGCGCTGAGCGCCAGCAGGACCGGGCCTACATGATGCATGGCGACGTGCTGCAACCGATTAGTGAAGAACATGCGCTGTGCGAGATATTCGAACCCGGTCTGCGTAACGCCCCACAACAACACCAACCCCGTCCAGAAAGCCGCCTGCCGCAATCGGCTCACGCGGTCTCCCGGCGCGGTCCGCCGGAGCCCGCGCGCGAACCAGAGCCCCGACAGCGTCACCGCGAGATAGATCAGCCACGAGAATTGATAGGGCAGGATCGCCGGCATCTGCGCCGGAAAGTAGGTGGTTAGCGCCCAGAGAGCCGCGCCAAGCAGAACGATACTGCCATAGGCCAAAGTGTCGCTTGGCAAGGCATTGGCTTCGAGTTTCTGAATGGTCATGGTCGCGATGGTCTTTTGATCGATTGGAAGACGCAACGCAAGACACAAGTATGTGGCAATTTGTGTGCCCGCCCTGTCAGAGCCTGAGGTGATGATCGGCCAATGATCAGCCGCCGGCCAAGCCTCCGCATAGCTCTGTCGCTATCGCACCGTCCCAGTTGCAGATCACTGTAATATGAGTTGTTGGTCGTAAGTTTTCGCTTGCAGCGATCGTAACTCGATCTTTGGTGTAATATTTTTGAGGTTGTTGTTTCATTTTCGCGCAGAACCTATTGAGGCGTTAAGTATCACTCTGGGAAGGCACGAGCGCTTGTTCGAATGCTTTCAGCGTTGTCTCGCTGACGTGGTGTTCAATACCCTCCGCATCGCGTTCCGCGGTCTCCTCGTCGATCCCGAGGCTCAGGAGAAACGCGACTACGATCCTGTGGCGTCGACGGCAGGCTTCGGCCAACTCCTGCCCGGCATCGGTGAGGAATATCGCGCGATAAGGTTCCCGCCGCACCAGGCCAGCAGCCTTGAGCCGCGATATGTTCTTGGTCACGGTCGGCGGCTTTACTCCAAACCGTTCGGCAATTTCCACCGGCCTTGCCTCACCGCGCGACTCGATCAGTTCCGCAATCAGTTCAACGTAATCTTCTGCCATTTCACTCTCATGCGCCTGACGCACGGTCGCGAAACCCTCAGCCTGTGATTCGGGAGCCCTTTCTACAATTTCGAACGTTTCACGTTCTTGTGATTGCAACTTTGTCATACTTGGGACTGTGCGGCGAAACAGCGGGATTGACAACTTGTTTGCTTCGGGTAGAAAACTTAGCCATGTCTAACTTTTGCCTTGGAGACCGTGGTGATGCTAAATACTATGAGAGTGCTGCTCGCCACACTCGCAAGTGCGCTCCTCCTGTCCGGACCTGTCGCGGCGACGCCGGCCAAGGAGGCGCCCTGGCTTCCCGACGCAGCGGCCTATCGGCTGACGCTCTTTCTTGGAAACCTCGCGCCTCTGCCCTGGGACGACATCAGGACCGCCTGGACGGAACCCTACCGGGGTTCGGAATTCTCTGTCGGAGCGCTGGCGTGGCTGGACCGCGAAAGCAAAATCGAGCCTGACGCTCTCATGGACGCCATGATGCGCGAAGACCGGCAGGCGGTTTTTGCCGAGGCGACGCGGCTCATCGCGCTCAGGATCGAAGAGGAACTGGACCGGTCTCTCGCGGCCGAAGAATCGGCGACAGCACAGCAGGCCGTACGAACGGCACGCGAACTCTACCGCGCGTTCGAGGACGGCGTCGCGGCCGCCGATTCGGAGGCTGCGAGACGGATCGGCCTGGCTTGGCTGGAGCTCAATAGCAGCACCGGGTTCTCTGGCGTACTTGGCGCAGGCTCAACATCTGCGGATCGCGAGACCATGGAAGCGGCGCGCACAGTGATCTCCAGCTATCTTGCGGAAAACTATCTTTTGGACAGCTTCGCTCCGCGTCGGGCGTTAAGCGCCCTGCCGGAAACCGCCGTGCTCAGCGGTCGCGCCATCGAGGTGCCGCCAAGCCTGCCACCGGGCTCCGACATCTTCGATCAGGACCCGTTGCCACTGCTCGTCCTCAATTTTGAGGAGCAGGACATCGACGAGACCGACCTGCCGCTCGTCGCTTTCGGCGACATGCTGTTCGACAGCGCGCAGATCTTCGGAAGCCCCGCGCGCGATCTCGGGATCACCTGCTCGACGTGTCACAACCGCTCGGACATCAACCAGCGGCTTTTCGTTCCGGGCGCAAGCCACCAGCCAGGCGCGATCGACGTCGACGGCGCCTTTTTCAACCCGATCTTCAACGACCGGCGCGACGACCCGCTCGACATTCCGAGCCTGCGCGGCTTGCGTTTTACAGGTCCCTACGGCCGCGATGGCCGTTTCGCCTCCCTGCGCGATTTCACCCGCAACGTGATCGTCAACGAGTTCGGCGGGGATGAACCGACGCCCTTCATGCTGGACGCTCTCGTCGCCTACATGCTCGAGTTCGACTTCCTGCCGAATTCCATGCTGACGACTGATGGCCGCCTGACCGACACGGCCCAAGCGGCCGCCCGGCGCGGCGAGGAGATCTTCAACCGGCCCTTCGCCGGGCTCGGCGATCGGTCCTGCGCCAGTTGCCACGTGCCAGACGCGAACTTCCTCGACCGGCAGGCCCACGACATCGGCTCCGTCGCGCCGGGCTACGAGGGGGCTCGCGCCGGTGCGCTGGACACGCCCACGCTGCTCGGCACGGCCTATACCGCCCCCTATTTCCACGACGGGTCATTGCCGACGCTGGCCGCCGTCGTGGACTGGTTCGACGAGACGAAATCGCTTGGGCTGACCGAGGATGACCGCGCCGATCTGACCGCCTATCTCGAGACCGTTGGCGCGGCAGACGAGCCCTATGAGGCCTTCGACACCGAGAACACCGCTTTCCGGCTGGCATTCGCCGAACTGACGACCTTCGCCTCGACAATCGATACGCTACTGCCGCGGCGGGACGCGGAGCATATCCTGCTGCTGACCGACACCGTGGCCGCGGACCTCTCGGCGGACGCCAGTACCATGTCGAACCTCCCCGCCCGGCCCGAGGTCTATGCGCTGGCCGAACGTCTGGCCGCGGTCGGCGCCGCTGTTCGCGTGGAAGACTGGGAGGCCGCTGAAGCAAGCTGGACCGCGTTCAAGTCCGAAGCCGACGCAATCGAAGAGAGGGCATTCTGATGCCAGTCCATCTGACCCGCAGAACGATACTGACCTTGATCGGCGCGGGCGCGGTGTCTTTGGCGACACCTCTCGCCGCGCAGGACGATGCACTGCGGCTTGCCTTCATCCCGCAGGAGAACCCGGAGAAGCTGCTTGGCGATATCGAGGCCATCACCGGCTGGCTGGCCAGTGAGATCGGCGTCCCTGTCGAAGGGTTCGTTACCATCGACCATGCAGCGGCGGTCGAGGCGCTGCGAAACGGCGACGCGGATATCTCCTTCATGGGCGCCCTGCCCTTCGTTCTGGCCGAGGCCGAAATCGGTGCCGAGCCGCTCCTGTCCGAAGTCTACCGCGACGCGCCGAGTTATACAGGCCGCATTTTCGTGCGGCGCGACAGCGGTATCGGCGCGCTCGTAGACCTGCGCGGGCGCGACATCGCATTCGCGGATCCGATCTCGGAATCGGGCTATCTCTATCCGCTCGCCGAATTCGTTGAGGCCGGGGTGGTTAAAGGTCCTAGCGCAGCGGAGGAATTTTTCGGCCGTGTCTTTTTCGCGGGGGGCTACCAACAAGCCATGCAGGCAATGGCCGAAGGCCTGGTCGATGCCGCGGGCGCCAGCCAGTATGCCGACCTGCTTCTGACGCCGCAGCAACAGGCGGAGGTAGCCTGGATCGCGGAAAGCGCGCCGATCCCGAGCCATTTGGTGATCGCTCGCCCGGGGCTCGATGCCGCTCTGCGGGACCGTTTTGTCGACGCAATGCTGCGGCTCAACGAGCCGGAGCACCGCAACAAGCTGGGCTTTCTTTATGGACCGGATGGCTATGTCAGGGCCGACGGGGCCGCCTATGACGGCGTACGCGATATGGCGAAGCAATACGGGCTGTTGCGATGAGCACAGCTATCGAAATAGACGACCTGAGTTTTGCCCATACGGGCGCGGACCTCCCGGCGCTGGAGCGGGTCTCGTTTCGGGTTTCGGCGGGCGAGAGCGTCGCTTTGCTCGGCCCGTCCGGGGCGGGCAAGACGACCCTGCTGGCACTGCTCGACGGCAGGCTCCAAGGCTGGAGCGGGCGGGTATCGGTTCTGGGTGCGCCGCTCGATCCCGACCTCCCGCCGCCGAGCGCGCGCCGTTCGGATACCGGTTTCGTGTTTCAGGAGTTTGCATTGGTCGAACGCTCCACGGTTCTGCGTAACGTCCTCAATGGCCGCCTGGGGCGCATGTCTCCCCTGCGCGCCCTGATGGGGTCATCGACCAAGCACGATCTGGAGATTGCGCGCACGGTACTTGCCGATTGCGGCATTTCCGATCTTGCCGAACGCAGGGTCGACAGCCTCAGCGGCGGGCAGCGGCAGCGCGTCGCCATCGCGCGGTGTCTGGCGCAGGAACCACGGCTTATTCTGGCCGATGAACCGGTAAGCAACCTCGACCCCGCGCGTGCAGGTGAGATCCTGGCGCTGCTGGCCGGGGCGGCGCAAGCGCGCGGCGCGACGGCGCTGTTTTCGTCGCACCAGCCCGACCTGGCGCGGCGTTTCGCGCAGCGCATCATCGGCATGCGGGCCGGGCGGATCGCCTTCGATGTGCCGACCTCCGAGTTGAACGATGATGCGACGGCGGAGCTCTATCGGGAGGTAGAGCCAATCCCCGGTATCGGCCTCAGGGCGGTGTCCTGATGGCGTTCCGCGGGTTTGGCGGCTTTGCGACGAGCGGTCTGATCGCAGCCGCGATCCTGTGGTCCTTCGCCACGACCGATGTCGAGTTGTCGCGTCTCATGTCGGCCGGCCCGCGCATTGCCGATTTCCTCGGTCGCATGTTTCCGCCTGACCCGACGGTGATGGCCGAGATCAAGAAGGGCAGCGCGGAAACGCTGAGGATCGCGATCCTCGGCACCCTCGGAGCTGTGGTCCTGTCCGTTCCCCTCGGCATTCTCGCGTCTGAGACGATGGTATCCCCTGCGGTGTTCCGGTCGATCCGAACGCTGCTTGCCTTCATCCGGGCGATTCCGCTGATCCTCGTGGCCATGCTCATGGTGGGCGCTGTCGGGCTCGGGCCGCTGCCCGGCATCATCGCGGTCGCCTTTCATGCAACGGGGATGCTCGCCAAGTTCTATGCCGAGGCGATCGACGGCGTGTCCCGCGCGCCGATCGCCGCGCTGGAAAGCGCGGGCGCCGGAGCGCTCGTGCGGCTCAGATACGCGATCTGGCCGCAAATGGCGCCGGTCGTCGCCCGCGACACGATTTTCCGGTTCGAGTTGAACCTGCGCGAGTCGCTGATCCTCGGCATTGTCGGCGCGGGCGGGATCGGCTTTTACATCCAGACCTACGTGCGCTCTTTCCAGTATGACAAGGCGGCCAGCGTCACGATTGCCGTCGTCGTCATGGTCATCGCCATCGAAGCTATCAACGTTGCGCTGCGCCGTCGCTTCACCTGACGATCAGGCATAGATGTCTATGGGGGTTCCGTCCCTGACCATGGCGTAGATTTCCTCGATCTGCCGGTCGGTGACAGAGATACAGCCCGCGGTCCAGTCGCGTACATTCACAGGGTCAATCCCGCGTCTTGGGCCGCCATGAATGAAGATGTCCTTTCCCGGAGATCGGCCTTGCGCCTCCGCGAACGCGATGTCGGCCTCATTGGGATATGAGATGCCGATGGAGAGGTGGAAGAGGCTGTCCGGGTTGCGCCGGTCAATCGCGTAGGAGCCCTCCGGCGTGCGGCCGTCCCCTTCGAACTGCTTGTGGCCTTCGGGCGCGAAGCCCAATCCGATGGGATAGGTCCGCAAGACATCATCCGCGCCGTCAAGAACCAGCAGCCGCTGCGCCTTGTACATACGCAGCCGGGTCACTTCGGGTCCGTTGTAGGACCGGAACTTGCTGGCACAGCCTGACAGGAGGGCGGCCAATCCGCCCAACAGCAAGACCCGCCGTGGAATTCTGGTATTCATCACTGCTCGACGCCCCTTTTGCGAGGTCTGGATGATGTCAGACGTTACTCTACCGAAACCGCCGGATCAATGACCGTGCGCCAGTGCTCCCTTCGCCATCTGCTCGCCCACCGGTTCTCCGCCTGAAGGCCCGGCCTCAACCTGATGGCCGTTCAGGAGCCGAAGTGCGTTGGCGACCACCAGCAGAGACACGCCTACATCCGCAGCAATGGCGCCCCACATTGAGGCCATGCCGAACGCGGTCAGCCCGACGAACAGCGCCTTGGTCGCCAGCGATATGCCGATATTCTGGTGGATGATCGTCATGGCACGGCGCGAATGGCCGATAAGCCAGGGTACCTTGCCGATGTCGTCGGTCATCAGCGCGATGTCGGCCGTCTCGATCGCGGCATCCGATCCGACAGCGCCCATGGCGATGGCATAATGCGCCCGCGCCATGGCCGGTGCGTCATTCACACCGTCGCCGATCATCGCCACCATGTCGTGGCTTTCGACGAGTTCCTCAATGGCCGTCACCTTGTCTTCCGGCAAAAGTTCGGCGCGCACCTCGTCGATGCCGACTTCGGCTGCCACCGCGCGCGCGGTGCGTTCGTTGTCGCCCGTCAACATCACGATGGTCTTCACACCCTGCGCATGCAGGCGCGCAACAATCCCCTTTGCATCTGGGCGGATGCGATCGCGAAGCTCCAGTACGCCGGTCACGCCGGTCTCGTCTCCCACGGCAACGAGGGTGCTCCCTGTCTCCCCGATCTGATCCCGCAGATCCGCCGGAATGGCATTGCCGAACCCTTTCTCTTCGGCGAACCGATCCGAGCCGAGCCAGATAACGCGCCCGTCGGCGCGTCCTTCCAGGCCGCGCCCGGGCACGGTGCGGGTGTCCTCTGCGGCAGACACGGAAACACCATCGGCTTCGGCACGCGAGAGGATGGCGCGTGCCAGCGGGTGTGAAGACCGCGCCTCCAGGCTTGCTGCCAGCGCCATGAGATCGCGGGCGGAAACGCCGATCAGCGGGTGAACCGCCGCCACCTCAGGCTCGCCCATGGTGATCGTCCCGGTCTTGTCCATCGCCAGTGCCGTGGTCCGCCCCGGCGCCTCGACATAGGCGCCGCCCTTGATGAGCACCCCCGCCCGTGCCGACGCGGTCAGCGCCGCCACGATGGAGACCGGCGTAGAAATGACCAGCGCGCAAGGACAGGCGATGACCAGAAGGACCAGAGCATTGTAGAACCAGTAGTCCCAGGCGCCGCCGAGCAGCAGTGGCGGCACCAGCGCGATGGCGATCGCCAAAGCCATCACGATGGGTGTGTAGATGCGCGCGAACTTGGCCACCCACTGTTCGACCGGCGCGCGGCGGGCATGGGCATCGCCCACCATGCGAATGATTTTCGCGAGCACCGTATCCGAGGCGGCCTTCGTCGCCCGCACCGTCAGTGTGCCCTCGCCGTTGATCGTGCCGGCATAGACCTCTTCGCCGGGTTCCTTGGGTACTAGCGCGCTTTCCCCAGTAATTGGGGCCTGATCGACGGCCCCTGCCCCGTCCACGACCTCACCGTCGAGGGGGATACGGTCGCCGCCGCGCACGATAAACCTTGCATTGACTGCCACAGCCGCAGCCGGAACGTCGGATTCCGATCCGTCTTCGTAAAGGACCCGCGCCGTTGGCGGCGCCAGATCGAGGAGCGCGGAAACCGCGTTACGCGCCCGCCCCACGCTCCAGCTCTCAAGATAGAGAGAGAGCGAAAAAAAGAAGGCGACCGTCGCAGCCTCAAAAAACTCTCCGAGGCTGATGGCGCCGGCGACGGCCAGCACCATGAGCAGGTTCATGTCGGGGCTAAGCCTCCGCGCCGAAGACCAGGCCTTGGGCGCGACAAGCCAAACTCCGAAAAGAATCGCGAGGGCGAAGATCCCTGCTTCCGCCATGGGCATCGGCACATCGCCATGGCCCGCAAAGAGCCCGAGCGCGCCACCCATGCCGGTCTCGACCATGTGAAAAAGGAATCCCGCCCCCCAGAAGCCGCCGCTCAACGAGGTAAAGCGCTTCTGACGTGCCAGATGCGCCGCCTGGTCCTCTGCTGCGTTGTCGGCATCCCAAGGCTTCGCGCTCATGCCGGTCGTTGCGACCAACTGCGTGACCTCGTCGTCTGGTATCCTCTTGGCGCTATCGAGGATGGTCATTCGCCCGTTGATAACGTCGAATGCCAGGTGTTCGGTTCCGCCCACTTTCGGCCCGACAACCCGGTTCAGGATCGCCACCTCTTCGGCGCAATCGAGCCCGGATACCTGAAAGCTCCTTCCGCCGGACGGCGCTAGCCCAGCCGACGCAACATCTCTGTTCGCATCGCAACAGGATTTGCCTGTTGCGTGAGGTTGCTTTTGATCACTCCGGTGGCTGTGATCGTTGCGGTTGCCATCAAAAGACATGGATTGACCTCGGGATTCATTGATTCCACATTGCTATAGCTCCTAAAGCAACTAGAGCATCAAGAGTTAGAATAGGACGTTTCATGCAGAAAATTGCAGCGTCCGAACGTTCACCGCACCACTAAGGCGCGATGAAATCAGAAAGAGCGGGTTAAAAATGCAAAAACGACAAGCGCCTATCATTGCAGCAATTCTGGTACTCGCCGGCTGCGCGGTGCCGCCGACAGATGATGGCGCTCAGAACAAGGTTGGCAATGTTCCCGCGTCTGTAGCGGCCCTTGCTGCACCCGGTCAGGATCTCACGTCGGCTCGTCGACTTCCGGAAGATGGGTGCTACTGGTATCAGCACAGTGGACCAGTAGAGACCACTTTGGTACCTCTTCGCGCGGCCGGCGGCGGACCAATCTGCACGTCTCTCCAGTCTTGATTTGCTTGTCCAGAGGGTCGCGGATGCGTCGAGTTCAGTGCACGCCTTCAACTTTGCGCTGTCACACTATCCTCGGCCGAGTAAAGAAACGCTGTCGAACCTATCTTGACGTTGGGATAAAGTTCGTTGATGTGAGCCATGACCATCCGGACGCAGCCAGAACTTGCGCGACCGCCGATGCTTTTTGGATACGGTGTGCCATGGATACGTAGATAGCTATCCCTACTGCCGACAAAAAGATAAAGCGCACGTGACCCAAGTGCGTTGGTCGGGCCAGGTTCCATACCATCTGCGTATTGCTTGTACTCCGGATTGCGTTCAATCATGTTTTTGGTTGGCGTCCAATGAGGCCATTTCACCTTCCGCTTAATCGTATAAGTTCCCGGCTCATAAAGGTCGCCCTTTGCAATGGCCACGCCGTAGCGCATTGCAGTTCCACCTTTTTCGATGTGATAGAGGTATCGCGCCACTGCGTCCACGTGGATGTCGCCCGGCACGAGATTGCGCTTCGCGACGACGCGCTGCGGCAAAAACCTTGGATGCAGACCCCATGGGTTAGTCGTGGCTGGCTCGTAGCCGAACGGTGTGACTTGCTTGTCCCAAGCCGCCTTTTGTGATTCTGTTGGCCACGTATCGGCAAAGAGCGGCTGACCGATTGAGGCCGAGAATAGCGCAGTCGTTGTTTGGATGAAGTGGCGTCTCGTCAGCATTTTTCTGTTTCCTTCGCAAGATTTTACTAAAGGATAAAATATATCCTTATCGTGCCTCTACTTACCCAGGTAAGGAATAAGGCATCGTCAGCAACCTTCCCAAGGTCTAGTTCGGTACATTTGCGTCGTAACTCCTAAAGCTCCTAAAGGTTCAAGAAAAAAGTTCTGCGAACACGGTTCCCACTAACCCAGCCTCGTCGCGTGAAAAACCAGCTGATCCAATTACTTCTCAAGGGGCTGACGAAGCTCTTTTCAACATATTTCCGAGCCACAGCCTCTAGTCAGGGTCAGATAGGCTAGCGATTGGTTGATCCTTGCGAAAGTAGGCTTCGACGTGAAAAATTGGTCCAAATTCTGCATGCGAACAGGATACGATTGCATCATTCATGTGGGTATCAAAACCTCACGGTGTGAGACATGCACCGCGTACTTTCGTTTCGCTGACCTCAAGTTGCAAACGACTTTTTCAAATGCCGTTCAGTTTGGGGTAAAGATAAACGCGTGCACCTATCGCAACACGATCGTACAGGTCCTTTACGTGCTTATTGGTGAGGCGGGCACATCCGTTTGAAACGGCCGACCCGATGGTTTCTGGTGCATTGGTTCCATGGATTCGAAGATAGGTGTCTCGGCCGTCATCATCGTATAAATAGATCGCTCGCGCGCCGAGAGGATTATTCGGTCCTCCCTTCAAACCGTTTCTAAATCGTGCATACTTATTCGGCTCTCTTTGGATCATGGCGTTGGTCGGCCGCCACCACGGCCATTTGGCTTTGCGCGCTACTGTGAACACGCCTGATTCGTACAAATCCTTGCGTCCAACTCCTACTCCGTAGCGGATCGCCATACCTTCTTCGAGCATGAAATACAAAAAAAAATCATCCGGTACTAAATGCAGATCTCCGGGCAGCCAATCCGTCCGACGTGCGTTTACCAGTTGAGGAAGAAAGCGCTCTGGAAAAGAGGGTTGACTTGCTGCACCAATCGTAGGAGCCAACATGCTGGCTGCACTGGTAGATACGAACACTCGCCTGCTAAAGCCTTTCATTTTGATGTACCCTACTAGTTTGCGTTGCATGAAATTGCGAACACATTGCGTCGATATGTAGAACACACGATCGTGTGTTCACAACTGCGAGCTGTTTGACTGTTGCTCCGAGGATACGATCCGAACTTTCGGAAGGGTTATTTGCCCAAAGCATGCCGAGCACTTAGTGGATATCTGCGTGGCAATCCTCAACACCGCTCTCCAGCGTGATACAATCTTGCCTATTCGGTCACGGGCGATAGTGGCGAGACGCTCAAGTACTTCGATAGAAACGTGTTCGTAAACTTGCTCCTGATTTTGCATCCAAATCACGAGCGAGAGCTACTGGAAAGGCCACTACGTGTGAACGATGACTTTTCGAAGGTTGGATATTGCTTCAACCTATCGTGAGTCCAGCGTCAAGATGTGGTTTCACACCTGTGCCCAACGTAGGTTCGACTCAGTAAAAAGCTTGGCGCTTGATGCGCGGTCCCGCCTCGCATATTCCGGCGCCAAATCTGCTGAGAAAGGCACGCCTTATATGACTCTGTCCACAATCCTGCGTATCGACAAAATCCTGCTCGGCATTGTCGCCGCCGTGCTGTTACTTTCGGTCGTTATTTATTTCTACAGCACCGACTATTTCTCGCTCACCTACGCGCGTGAAGACGGCTTGGTGGAATACAGCACTGCTCTCTTTCTCTGCGTGGCCAGCGTCGTCCTGGTGATGAACGCGCGGTCGCTAAAGGCGCGCGGCGCGGGCCTCGCCTTCGCCTGCACGCTGTTCTATGCGCTTGTCTTCTTCTTTGCCGCCGGCGAAGAGATTTCCTGGGGCCAACGTATAATCGGCTGGGAAACCGGCGAGACCTTCGAGGAGATGAATAAGCAGCAGGAAACGAACCTGCACAACCTGATTGTGCCCACGCCTTGGGGCGATTTCCACCTCGCCAAGACGCTCTTCGGTCCGATCCTAACGTTAATCGTGCTGGTCTACATTACCGTGCTGCCACTGCTCTACTTGCGCGTCGGCTGGATCAAACGTGCCGCCAATCACATTGCCGCCCCGGTGCCCGGCACACGTCACGCAATGCTCGCCGTTACAGCAAGCCTGGTGATTGCGGTCATCGACGTTCCTCGTAAATGGGAGGTCTACGAGTTGGTCTTCTCGCTCCTGGCAACCTCGATCTTCCTCCTGCCGCAGAACAGTAAACACACGACTTTCTTGGAGGCGTGATATGAGCCGCGCCGGGTTTGCCGGAGGCTGATTGATCTTAGCTACGCGGCCATGTCTGATGTTTCCAGGGTCGCGTAATAGTTTGCTTCGACCTCTCTTGGCGGAATGTATACGATGGGTTCGAGAAGACGACGGTTGTTGAACCAATTCACCCAATACAGGGTCGCGTATTCCACTGCATCGAAACTGCGCCATGGCCCGCGTCGGTGGATGACCTCAGCATTGAACAGGCCATTGGCCGTCTCGGCCAGGGCATTGTCATAACTGTCGCAAACGCTTCCCACGGAAGGTTCTACCCCGCCTCTGCGAGTCACTCGGTATAGCGAATGGACAGATATTGCGATCCGCGATCCGAGTGAAGCACCAGGCCTGATCCGGGTTGTCTCTGAAGAACGGCCTGTTGGAGGGTGTAAGGTGCGGTTACTCGTGGGACATCCCGTTTGTTGATTATAGCTTCTCTCTGAGCGCTTCGTAAGACGTCTTGACGCCAACGGTAGAAGCTGGATCGACCTATCCCGAAATAGCGGCAAGTCCTCGCGACGTGACCGATCTCCTCCGCATGTCGAAGTATCCTCAACTTGCGTTGGTCCTTGGTCATGAACATCTCCTTCTTCCCAAACCTCGGAGGTTAAAGAAAATGTCCCGCGAGTAACGGCATATCTACATTGCTCGGCTACCTCCGTAGCGCTTGATTTTATTGCCTCAAATCGTTGGGGCCGGGCGTGTTCGCCTCGGCCCCATTGTCTATCTTCACTTCATCTGCGTGACAGTAAGCTTTCCCTCAACCCGGTCGGCAACGAACTCGATTTCCTGACCCTCCGCCATCTTGGCCATCATTGCTTCGTCAGCGCGGAACACCATGGTCATCGCGGGCATATCAAGGTTAACGAGAGGGCCGTGAATGATTGTGACTTTGCCGGCCTCCGCGTCGATTTTCTTGATGGTCCCGCTCGTGTACTCCACGTCAGCCTGAGCTATCTGGTCACCGACCGCTACCTCACGGTGCATGCCGGCTTCGTAGTGGCCCGGGATCAGGCATGCTGCTTCGAACGTACCAGAATTCGCGAAAGTCCAGACAAC